>NZ_DASXVH010000048.1:0-30457 GCF_036504375.1 Novimethylophilus sp. | reverse complement strand
CCTGCATTGTTACTCCGAAGGCAGGCGAGGCCGCCTGCGCTACATTTCCTCCGGCGTATCGTTCAATACCCGTTTAATAATCTCAAACCCAAAACCGCGGCTTTGCAGGAATCTGGCCTGTTTTGCCCACTCCTCGTGGCTTTTCGGTGCCGCGCCGAATTTCTTCCGCCATACCGCACTGGCATGCGCCAGTTCCTCCGGCGCCATCGCTGCGACGGCCTTGTCCGCCAATGCTTCGCTCACGCCCTTCTCGCGCAGCTCGTGCGCCACTTTCAGGCTGCCGTAACGGCCTTTTCTGGCATGGACGACTTGCTCGGCAAAACGTGCGTCGGATAACCAGCCGCGCTTCTGGAAATCCTCCAGCAGCGCATCGACGTCTTCGCCTTCGTTAACGTACGGCAGCAGTTTGCGTTGCAGTTCCTGCCGGGAATGCTCGCGCCTAGACAGGTAGTCAAGCGCCCGCTGACGCAGGGAAGGCTCGGGAGATTTCGGCTTATTCGTCGTCCGCCTCCGGCATGACCGTCTTCACTGCCTCGCCTGCGCCCATTTTTACATGGGCGCGAATTTTGGCTTCGATTTCCCGCGCGATTTCCGGATGCTCTTTCAGGTATTCGCGCGCATTGTCCTTGCCCTGGCCGATCTTGTCGCCACGGTACGAATACCAGGCGCCGGATTTTTCCACCAGCTTCATATTGGTGCCGATTTCGATGATTTCGCCTTCGCGCGAAATGCCCTCGCCGTAGAGGATATCGAACTCGGCCTGCTTGAACGGCGGCGCGACCTTGTTCTTGACGACCTTTACCCTTGTTTCAGAACCGATCACCTCATCGCCTTTTTTAATGGAACCAGTGCGGCGGATATCCATGCGCACCGAAGCGTAGAACTTGAGCGCATTGCCGCCGGTCGTGGTTTCCGGATTGCCGAACATCACGCCGATCTTCATGCGGATCTGGTTGATGAAAATCACCAGCGTATTGGTGCGCTTGATATTGGCGGTGAGCTTGCGCAACGCCTGCGACATCAGACGGGCTTGCAGGCCCATGTGCGAATCGCCCATCTCGCCTTCGATTTCGGCTTTCGGCGTCAATGCGGCGACGGAGTCCACCACCACCACGTCCACCGAGCCCGAGCGCACCAGCATGTCGGCGATTTCCAGCGCCTGTTCGCCGGTGTCGGGCTGAGAAATCAGCAGGTCGGCGACATTGACGCCGAGCTTTTGCGCATATTGCGGGTCGAGCGCGTGTTCCGCGTCGATGAAAGCCGCGACGCCGCCCAGTTTCTGCATCTCGGCGATCACTTGCAGCGTCAGCGTGGTTTTGCCGGAAGATTCCGGGCCGTAGATTTCGACAACCCGGCCACGCGGCAGGCCGCCTATGCCCAAGGCCAGATCCAGCCCCAGCGAACCGGTCGAAACCGCCTGGATGTCGCCGGCCACGTCGGTATCGCCCATGCGCATGATAGAACCCTTGCCGAACTGCTTCTCGATCTGCGAGAGAGCGGCGGCTAACGCCTTGCTTTTATTCTCATCCATGCCCTGGCTCCAACGGTTAAAAAGCTGAATTATTTCATAAATCGCAGGTGAAGGTAAGCGCGGACATGCGCCAAGCAGGGCTCAGGCCGCCGGCTGGGAGAGCGCCAGAAGGTGTCCCAGCGCATATTGGGCGGCCTGGCGGCGTATGGACTGGCGGTCGCCGTCAAGCCGCCGCTGCTCGCAGTGCACCATGCCGTTTTTGATCGCCCAGGCGAAGCATACCGTACCGACCGGCTTTCCCGGCGTACCGCCTTCGGGGCCGGCGATGCCGCTGATCGCAATGGCTACCTGCGCATGACTGCGGGCAAGCGCTCCCGCTGCCATTTCCCGCACCGTCTCGAGGCTCACGGCGCCATGCGCGTCCAGCGTCTGCGGATTGACGTCCAGCATTTCGATCTTGGCGGTGTTGCTGTACGTGACGAAACCGCGCTCGAACCAGGCCGAACTGCCGGGCACGGACGTAACCGCCTCCGCCACGCCCCCACCGGTACAGGACTCGGCCAGCGCCAGCATCCAGCCGCGCGCCTTGAACGCCCTTCCCACTTGCTCGGCAAGCCCTACCAGTGCATCGTCAACCATTGCAGCCCTTTTAATGCGGCAAGCGCATAGAGCGCCGCCAACAGATCGTCCAGCATCACCCCGAAGCCGCCATGCACCGACTGGTCAAGCTGGCGGATCGGGAACGGCTTCCAGATATCGAACAGGCGGAACAGCGCGAAGGCCGCCGTGAACCAGGGCCAGGTGTGCGGCGTGAATGCCAGCACCAACAGCATCGCGACGATTTCATCCCAGACGATGCCGCCATAATCGTGAATCCCGAGCGCACGGCCGGCGATATCGCAGATTTTGATTCCGGCCACAAACAGCATCGCCGTCACGCCCAGGTAGACCGGCAGCGGCAAGGGCAGCATCAGCAAAAACAGCGGCAGCGCGACCAGCGTGCCGAACGTGCCCGGCGCCACTTTCGCCAGCCCGGAGCCGAAGCCGAACGCCAGGAAATGCGCGGGATGCGCCCGCAGAAAACGCCAATCAGGCGAAGTGGTCATAGCCGGTTTCCTCAATCGCCATAGGCTGGCCTTGCGCATCCAGCACGCGCAAGCCGAGCGCCGCCACGATACTGCCGATGCGCGTGAGCGGCAGCGGCAGCGGCAAACTTTGGGATAAAGCGGCGATAGCGGCGCGTTGCCCGGGCTCGGCGGTAAAGCACAGTTCATAATCGTCACCGCCGGCCAGCAGGCAATGGCGTCCCCACGCCGTCGCCAGCACGGCATCGACGGTTGCGGGGCGGGGCAGCTCGGCAAAATAAATTTCCGCACCGCCGCCGGAGCGCTCCAGAATATGGCCGAGATCGGCCAGCAAGCCGTCGGAAATATCGATAGCGGCATGGGCGATACCGCGTAGCGCCAAGCCGAGCGCCACGCGCGGTTGCGGGGTTTCCAGCGCGCGCAGGCAATGCGTCAAGTCGGTTTCCTCCAATGCCGCCCGTTTTTGCAGCGCCGCCAGCCCCAGCGCGGCGCCGCCCAGCGTGCCGGAAACCCAGATATCGTCGCCGGCCCGGGCAGCGTCGCGCCGCAGGGCCTGCTGCTGCGGCACTTCGCCTAGTATAGTCACGCTCAAGCTGAGCGGGCCGCGCGTGGTATCGCCGCCGACCAGCTCGACGCCGTAGCAGTCCGCACACTTGAAAAAACCATCGGCAAAAGCGGCCAGCCAGGCCTCATCGGCGTCAGGCAAGGCCAGCGCCAGCGTTGCCCAGCGCGGCTGCGCGCCCATCGCGGCAAGGTCAGAAATGTTCACCGCCAGCGTTTTCCAGCCCAGCTTGCGTGGGTCGGTATCCGGCAGGAAATGCGTGCCAGAAACCAGCATGTCGGTGGAAATGGCCAGTTCCATGCCCGGCGAGACCCGAAGCAGCGCGGCATCATCCCCCACTCCCAGCGTCGCATGCGGCGTCGGCCGCGTGAAATAGCGGGCGATGAGATCGAACTCCGAGGTCATTCCGCCGCTTTGCGCTGCGCAGACTTGGGCCGGAACGCCTTGACCACGGCGGCGTCGGTCTCGATGTAAGGCGCGCCGATGAGATCCAGGCAATAGGGCACGGCGGAGAAAATACCATGGACCACGGCATTGCCTTCGCCATCCTTCAGCCCTTCCAGCGTTTCCTTGATGGATTTCGGCTGGCCCGGCAAGTTGATGATCAGCGCCTGCTTGCGGATCACCGCAACCTGGCGCGACAGTATGGCCGTCGGCACGAAGCGCAGGCTGATCTGCCGCATCTGCTCGCCGAAGCCCGGCATCTCCTTGTCCGCTACCGCCAGCGTGGCTTCGGGGGTGACATCGCGCAGTGCCGGGCCGGTGCCGCCGGTGGTGAGGATCAGATGGCAGTTTTCGTGGTCGACCAGATCTTTCAGCGTGGCTTCGATCTCCGCCTGCTCGTCGGGAATGATGCGCGCCACCGCCTGCCACGGCGTGGTCAATGCCGCGCCCAGCCAGTCGCGCAGCGCGGGAATGCCCTTGTCTTCATAAACGCCGCCGGAAGCGCGGTCGCTGATGCTGACCAGGCCGATGAGTATGGATTCTTTTGTCATTTCGCTTGTCTCACAACTGCAAGAAAAATTATTGCCGTTTCGTCCTTATCATATCACCGCAGTTTGTCTCGGAAAGGAAACTCCATGCGCCAGACCATGCTGTTTATCTTCCTGCTGGGCGTGGGGCTGCTGGGCGTGGGGTGCGCGTCTAAGGCGCCGATCCCCGCACCGCCCACACAAGCGAATCTTTACCAGCAATTTTATACCCAGCGCATGGCTCCGCCTGCCGCCAAACCCGCCGTCGCTCCGCGCGCCTATCGCGGCCGGGATCAGGAAACCGATAATCGGCATCTGCTGGAAGATGGTTATGACCTAGTGGGTTATTCCTCCTTCGCAGCCGGCGATGTCGCGCCGGAACAAGTGCTGGAGCAAGCAACGAGAATCAATGCCGACCTGGTCCTGGTGTATACCAAACGCAGCGGACTGGTAACGCTGAACGTGCAGAAAAGCCCAGCAGGGACTTCACAGCAAACCGCGGAGCGGGGCCAACCGAAAGGCCGTCTGATTACCCCGCATTCACCGCAGTACGAATATATCGCATCCTATTGGGCCAAACTGCCTCCACCCGTGCTTGGCCTGCACGTGCAAGACCCGGGTAAAAACGCGGTGCCTGGCGGCCTGCCGGTGGTCGCGGTGGTCAAGGATTCGCCCGCCGCAGCCGCCGAAATCCAGGCTGGCGACTTGCTGCTGCGCATCGGCGATACCGACATGCTCAATGCGGATACATTGCGGCGGGCCATGCGTCGCTATGCCGGGCAATCGGTAGAAATCGTTTTTGCGCGCGCGGCGGAAACCATGCGCAGAACCATTGTCCTCAATACCGGAAACGACTAGGAGCTGGCGGACAATCCTTCGCGCAGCATCCGGAAAAGTTCGCGGCTGCTTTTCGGCGGCTTGCCGAGTTGCTGCTCCTTGCGGCTGTTGCGTATCAGCACACGCAATTGCTGCACCTCGAAGTCGGGGTATTGCGCCAGGAATTCCGACAGCGCGGCATCATCTTCTATGAGCCGCGTGCGCCAGTTTTCCAGCCGGTGCAGCAAGGCGGTTTCTTCGGCATGGTTGCCGTTCCATTCGTCAAGCTTGGCGCGGATCGGAGCATCGTCGACGCCGCGCATCAACTTGCCGATATATTGCAGCTGCCGGCGGCGGCCGCCGTGAGCGGTGATGCGCCGGGCTTCCAGCACGGCATCATGCAGCGTTTCGGGCAGGCTGAGCTGCTTCAGCTTCTCCTTGGGCAACTCGACCAGCACTTCGCCGATCTCCTGCAAATCGTGCATGCGCTGCTTGATTTGAGTTTTGCTGAGTTCCTGTTCGTGGTCGTTATCTTGCATGGTCGGGTATCATAGCAGTTTTTGCCGGACCGACCATTTCATGCACGATACCCGTTTCAACTATACGCTGGACCAGCTCAAGCAAATGGCGCAGGACGTGCTGCGGCAGGCAAAAGCGGCCGGCGCCAGCGCGGCCGAGGCCGAGATCAGCCTCGGCTTCGGCCAGAATGTGACGGTGCGTCTGGATGAAGTGGAAACCATAGAATACAACCGCGACAAGGGTTTGTCCGTCAGCGTTTACTTCGGCCAGCGCCGCGGCCATGCCAGCACCTCCGATCTCAGCCCGCAAGCGTTGAACGACACCGTGCAAGCCGCGTGCAGCATCGCCCGGCATACCGCGCAGGACCCTTTCTGCGGGTTGGCCGACCCGACCCTGCTGGCGCACGAGATTTGCGACCTCGATCTCTATCACCCCTGGGATATCTCGGTAGAGGATGCCATCGAACTGGCGAAGACCTGCGAAGCGGCCGCGTTGACGTACGACCGGCGGCTGAACAATTCGGAGGGAGCCAGCGTCTCCGCGCATGAAGGGCTGTTCGCTTATGCCAACAGCAACGGCTTCTGCGGCGGCTACCCCACATCGCGCCACGCCTTGAGCTGCTCCGTCATCGCCGAGCAGGGCGAAATGATGCAGCGCGATTACTGGTACAGCACCGCCCGCGCTGCCGGCGACCTGGAAAGCGCCGAAACAGTCGGACGCAAAGCGGGAGAACGCACCGTGCGCCGCCTCGGCGCGCGCCAGCTGGATACGCGGCAGACCGCGGTCTTGTTCGAGCCCGGCCTCGCTTCCGGCCTGATCTCGAATTTTGTCAGCGCGATTTCCGGCGGCAACCTTTACCGCAAGTCATCGTTTCTGCTCGATTGCCTGGGGCAACAGGTATTCTCGCCCATTGTGGATATCAGCGAGCGGCCGCATATTTCCAGGGGTTTGGCCAGCAGCCCGTTCGACCACGAGGGCGTAGTAACGCACGACCGCGAACTGGTGAGCGGCGGGATACTGCAGGGCTATGTCCTCTCCAGCTATTCGGCGCGCAAGCTGGGCATGCATTCCACCGGCAATGCCGGCGGCAATCACAACCTGATTGTCAGGAGCGGCGAGCACGATTTCGCGGGGCTGGTAAACATGATGGGCACCGGGCTGATCGTGACGGAATTGCTTGGCCAGGGCACCAATCCGGTGACGGGCGATTATTCGCGCGGGGCGGCCGGATTCTGGGTAGAGCACGGCGAAATCCAGTATCCGGTAGAAGAAATCACCATCGCCGGCAACCTGAAAAACATGTTCCGCGGCATTGTCGCGGTCGGCAACGATGTGCTGGTGCAGGGCTCCAAACAGTGCGGCTCGCTATTGATAGAGCGCATGACGGTTGCCGGAGAATAAACAAATCGGCGTATAAAAAACAAAAGCCCGGACATCGCTGTCCGGGCTTGGTTGAAACCATACTCCGCGGCGTTAGTTGGCGACCGCCGACGCGACCTTGTCCGCGGGGACTGCATCCTCGGCATCAGACTCCTCCTTGACCCGTTCCCGCTCTTCGCCATCGTGCGTCATATTGCTGCGGCGCTGCAGGTATGCATCGCGCATGAACACATAAGGATCAAGCGCAGCCTCATCCAGCAAATCGCTGCCGGGCAGATACTGGGAGCGCTTGTCGATGAAACTGGCGATCAGCAACTGATTGCGGGCGGCGGGGTCGTCCACATAGTAGACAGGATCAAACAAAGCGCCATCCACAATCAGGCCACCGGTATCGCGCAGCGTGCTTGGTCCGAGGAAAGGCAGCACCAGATAAGCACTGTCCTGCCAGCCCCAGTAAGCCAGGGTCTGGCCGAAATCCTCGTTGCGCTTTTCGATCCCGTCCTTGGAAGCCCAGTCGAAAATACCGGCTATGCCGAAAGTCGTGTTGATCGCGACGCGGCCGGCATCGTCCATAGCCTTGCTGAATCTGAATTGCAACAGGTCGTTGACGACCGTGACCACATCCCCCAGATTGGAGAAGAAATTGCTCACGCCCAAACGCAGCGGACTGGGTACGACCGCCTTGTAAGCTCCGGCAACAGGCTTGACGGCCGCCTTGTCGATGGTATCGTTGAATTTGTAAATGCCCCGGTTCAGACCTTCAAGCGGGTCCTTGTTGGCTTGGGTGGCGCATCCGCCGAGCAGGCCCGCAGCGATGACACCGGCAGTTACAGTCTTGATCAAGTTGGTGCGCATGTGGATTCCGTTGTTTTTGTCTCGAAATCGGCCAAAATAAAACTCGACAATTTTCAGCCGTCGCGTAACTGTAAAGCAGGCGATTGGGCTTGTCCAGCCTTTTGGATGGCCGCTTCAAGCATGCTAGAATCGCGTTGTAAAAATGTAACACCTTTAAGACAAAGCCGAACCTTCTCCCGACCAGGTACCTGACCATGAACGGCATGACCATCACCCAATTCATCATCGAAGAGCAGCGTCAGGCCAAGGGGGCCACCGGCGAATTCACGCTGCTGCTGAACGACATTGTCACCGCCTGCAAGAAGATTTCACTCGCGGTGAACAAGGGCGCACTGGCAGGTACGATGGGCAGCCTGGAATCCGAGAACATCCAGGGTGAAGTGCAGAAGGAACTGGACGTCATCACCAACGAGATTTTCATTTCCTCGCTTGAATGGTCCGGCCACCTGGCCGGCATGGCATCCGAAGAGATGGACGACCCATACGAAATCCCGGCCAAGTATCCGCGCGGTAAATACCTGATCCTGTTCGATCCGCTGGATGGTTCCTCGAACGTGAACGTCAACATCTCGGTCGGCACCATTTTTTCCATCCTGCGCGCGCCCGAAGGCGTCACCCATCCGAAGGTAGAGGATTTTCTGCAGCCGGGCACCGGCCAGGTATGCGCGGGTTACGCCTTGTACGGCTCCTCGACGATGCTGGTGCTGACCACCGGCCGCGGCGTCAATGGATTCACTTTGGACCGTGAAGTCGGGGAGTTCTATCTGACGCATCCCGATATGCGAATTCCGCCGGACACGCACGAGTTCGCCGTCAACACCTCCAACCAGCGCCATTGGGAAGCGCCGGTGCAGCGCTATGTCGCCGAATGCCTGAAAGGCAAGGAAGGCCCGCGCGGCAGGGATTTCAACATGCGCTGGGTGGCCTCGATGGTGGCGGAAGTGCACCGCATCCTGATCCGCGGCGGCCTGTTCATGTACCCACTGGACAGCAACTTGAAGGACAAGGGCGGCAAGTTGCGCATCATGTACGAAGCCAACCCGATGAGCATGATCGTCGAGCAGGCCGGCGGCGCGTCGTCCACCGGGCGCGAACGCATCCTCGACATCCAGCCCGCCGGCCTGCACCAGCGCGTACCGGTGATCCTCGGCTCCAGGAACGAAGTGGACAGGGTGGTTTCCTACCACAGGGACTAAACGCCTTGCCTTCGGGCCACCTGCGTGCGGCTTTTTATCTGCCCGCGCTTTTGTAGAGCGCCAGCACCTTGGCGCGCATGACGGCATGGTCGACGATAGGCGCCGGATAATCGCGGCCTATCACCACGCCGATTTGCGCCTGACGCTGCGGCGCCATCTTCCACGGCGCATGGATTTCACGGTTGTCGCAGGGCGCCAGTTCTGGCACGTATCTGCGGATGAACTTCCCTTCCGCATCGAATTTTTCCGACTGCGTGACCGGATTGAAGACACGAAACCACGGCTGCGCGTCGCAGCCGGTAGAAGCCGCCCACTGCCAGCCGCCATTGTTCGCCGCCAGGTCGAAATCGACCAGCCTGTCCGCAAAATAGGCCTCGCCGCGGCGCCAATCCACCAGCAGGTCCTTGACCAGAAAACCCGCGGTCACCATGCGCAGGCGGTTGTGCATGTAGCCCGTCCGGTTCAGTTGCCGCATTGCGGCATCCACCAGCGGATAACCGGTGCGGCCTTCGCACCAGGCGAGAAAATATTCATTGCTGCCCGGAAAGGAGAAGTGCTCGAATTCCGGCTTGTAGGCATGGCCCTCCGCCACCTGCGGATGGTAGTGCAGCACCATAAAGTAGAACTCGCGCCAGATCAGCTCGTTGAGCCAGACTTCGGCGCCGCTGCTGCCCATGTACCAGGCATGGCTCACCACGGCGCGTATCGACAGCGTGCCGAAGCGCAGATGCACGGAAAGATAGGACGGCCCCTTCAACGCGGGAAAATCGCGCACGGCATGGTAATTGTCGATGCGCTCCTGAAAATCCTCGAACAAGCGATCGGCGCCGGACATGCCGGTAGGCAACAAACCGTCAAGATGGTTGCGGCTGAACCCCAATGCCTCCAGTGTAGGCAGGAGAGACGGCCGAGCGGGAGCGGCGAGAGCCGCCAGATGTTCATCCACCGGATGCGGGACGAGGTCGTTGCCCGTCACTTTTTTCAGCCAGGCTTTCTTGTAGAACGTGAAAACGCGATAAGGACGACCGTCGCCGGTCAGTACTTCATCGCCTTCAAAGATCACTTGGTCCTTGAAAGTCAGGAAGGCCACGCCATCCGCGGCCAGAGCGTCGGCCACCGCGGCGTCTCTCGCCAGCGCCTGCGGTTCGTAATCACGGTTGGCAAAAACCGCCTGCACGCCCAGACTCCGCGCCAGCATCGGAATTTCGCGAGCGGCGCTGCCATGCGGCACGATCAGGTCGCCGCCCCGGTCGCGCAATGCCGTTTTCAGCTCGCGCACGCTTTCCCATATGAACTCGACGCGGCGGTCGGCCTTGTCTTTCAGCGTGCCGAGGATGTCTGTATCGAAAACAAAAACGCAGTAAACATGCCGGCTTTGCGTCAGCGCCCGGGAGAGCGCCGCATGGTCGTAGTCGCGCAGGTCGCGGCGGAACCAGACCAGGGCTTTGTCGTAGGGCTTATCCTGCATAGCGCTCACCGATCATCCAACTGCCAAGTATTTAATCATCCGGCTTCGCCACGGTGGTAGGGATGATTGTTGATCACGCTCCAGGCGCGGTACAACTGCTCCGCGAGCAGCACGCGTACCATGCCGTGCGGCAAGGTCAGCGGCGTCAGACTCCACAGCCAGTCTGCACGCTCTTTAACGGCAGGATGCAAGCCGTCGGCACCGCCGATCACCAGCGCCACGTCACGCCCCCCGGCGAGCCAGCCCTTGAATTTTTCGGCCAGCTTGAGCGTCGTCAGCTGCTGGCCGCGTTCGTCGAGCGCGACCAGTAAATCGCTGCCCACGGCTTCCAGGATACGCGCGGCCTCAGCCGCGCGCACCTGTTCCCCGCCCTTGCCGGCGGCGCGCTTGCCCGGCTTGAGTTCTATCAGTTCCATCGCGGCTTCGCGCGGCATGCGTTTGGCATACTCGGCATAGCCCTCGGCCACCCACGCGGGCATTTTATGGCCGACGGCAATGATGCGAAGTTTCATTAAAAAGCCAGAGCTTTATTAGCCAGACGCTTTGGCCGACTGGCGACGGCTTTCCGCCGCGCCCCAGAGCTGTTCCAGGTTGTAGTAATCGCGGGTCGCCGGCAGCATGATGTGAACGACGATATCGCCCAGGTCGACCAGCACCCACTCACCCTCCTGCTCGCCTTCGACGCCGTAAATTTGCGCGCCCTTTTCTTTGAGCTTTTTCTGCACATTGTCGGCCAGCGCCCTGGTCTGGCGATTGGAGCTGCCGCTGGCGATAATCATGAAAGAGGTGACGGAGGTCAGCCCCGACACGTCGAGAACGCTGATCTCGGTCGCCTTGACGTCTTCCAGCGCATCCACCACGGCTTGCTTCATTTCTTCAAGGTTCATGCATTTCCTGACGTATAAAGTTTGTGTTTGAGAATATAGCCGAGCACGGGCTCGGGCAACAGGTAACGCGGGCTGTCGCCCTGCGCCAGCGCATTTCTTACCGCGCTGGCGGAAATATCCAGTGCGGTGATTTCGCGCAGCAGAATTTTGCCGGAGGCGCAGTCCGGCGCATGTGCGCTATAGCGCAACCGCCATTCCGCGCGCAGCTCCGGCGCCATCAGCGGGCTGTTCGCATCCAGCGCAAACCCTGGACGATGCGCGACGGCGATGTGCGCCAGATCGAACAACTCGCGCCAGCGGTGCCAGCCATGAAGCCCAAGGAATGCATCGGCACCCAGCAGCAGGTACAGCGGAATATCGGCCCCGAGTTCCGCGCGCAGGCTGGCCAGCGTATCGAACATATAGGACGGTCCCGCGCGCTCCAGCTCCCTGGCATCGAAAGCGAACTGCGGATTATCGGCGATCGCCGATCGCACCATCGCGGCCCGATGCTGCGCCGGGGCATGGGGTTCCGGGCGATGCGGCGGACGCGCTGCGGGAACAAAGCGCACTTCATCCAAGCCCAGGCTTGCACCCAGTTCCTGGGCCATGCGCAGATGGCCGAAATGGATCGGGTCGAAGGTGCCGCCCAAGATGCCTGTCGATGGCATGCCGGTCGCTTGCAATCAGCTTCTTACTTGACCGTCGCCCAGCACGACGTATTTCTGCGAAGTCAGCCCTTCCAGCCCCACCGGTCCGCGCGCGTGGATTTTATCGGTGGAGATGCCGATTTCTGCGCCCAGGCCGTACTCGAAGCCGTCGGCAAAGCGGGTGGAGGCGTTGACCATCACCGAACTGGAATCCACTTCGCGCAGGAACCGCCTGGCCTTGGTGTAATTCTCGGTGACGATGGCCTCGGTATGCTGCGAGGAATACTTGTTGATATGCTCGATCGCTTCATCCAGACCGGCCACCACCTTAACCGAGATGATTGCGGCCAGGTATTCGGTGTAGTAATCCTCTTCGGTCGCGGCGCGGGCCTGCGGCACCAGTTTCCGGGTTTCGTCGCAGCCGCGGATTTCCACGCCCCCGGCAATCAGCATGTCAGCCAGTTTGGGCAGCATCGCCGCAGCGACAGACCGCGCCACCAGCAGCGATTCCGCGGTATTGCAGGTGCCCAGCCGCTGGGTCTTGGAATTCTCGACGATGGAGAGCGCCTTGTCGGCATCGGCTTCGTCGTCCACATATACATGGCAGTTGCCGTCCAGATGCTTGATGACCGGGATGCGCGCTTCGCTGGAAATGCGCTCGATCAGACCCTTGCCGCCACGCGGCACGATGACGTCGACGTAATTCTTCATCGTGATCAGCTCGCCCACCGCGGCGCGATCGGTGGTTTCGACCACCTGCACCGCAGCCTCGGGCAGGCCCGCCGCGCGCAGTCCGGCTTTCACCAGCGCGGCCAGCGCCTGGTTGCATTTGATCGCTTCCGACCCGCCGCGCAGAATGCAGGCGTTGCCGGATTTCAGGCACAGGCCGGCGGCATCCACGGTCACGTTCGGCCGCGCTTCATAGATGATGCCGATTACGCCCAGCGGCACGCGCATGCGGCCGACCTGGATGCCGGAAGGGCGGTACTTGAGATCGGTGATTTCGCCGATGGGGTCGGGAAGCTGGGCGATCTGCTCGAGTCCTTCCGCCATGGTCGCGATGGATTTTTCCGACAATGCGAGGCGGTCCAGCATCGCGGCGTCCATACCGGCCGCACGCGCAGTTTCCATATCGGCACGGTTGGCCGCCAGCAAAGTGTCCTTGTCGCGCCGGATGCTTCCCGCAATGACCAGCAGCACTTGGTTCCTGGCATTGGTGTCGGCCTTGGCCATGAGGCGCGACGCAGCGCGGGCCTGAACCCCGAGCCGCTGCATGTATTCCTTGATGTTCATCTATTGCTCCTTGCCGGCTGCGCTCTCGCCAGACCCAGGCACAAGCGCGAAAGTTCCAGCCATGACTCGCCCTGTGCCAGCCCCTTGTTGATTTTATCGATTTCCGCCATTTTCAGCAGCGCGGCCTGCAGTCGTTTCAGCGATAGCCGCCCCAGCGCTTGCCGCATTAAATTCTGCCTGTCGCCCCAGATCTTGGCCTGGCCGAACGCGGACATCAGGTCCATGCCCTGCACCTGCGCGTTTTTGACCTTGAGCACGCCGCGCAGCAGCCAGACCAGCATGCCCAGCAACGCCACCGGCTCCACGCCCTCGGCCCTGAGACCGGCAAGCACCTTGGCGGTGCGCGTCGCATCCCCGGCCAATATCGCATCCCCCAACTGAAAGGCGTCGAAACGCGACACATTCAACACCGCATCGCGTACATCCTCGATAGCCAGCCGGCCCTGGGGATAGAGCAGGCCGAGCTTGCGGATTTCCTGATGGGCAGCGAGCAAATTGCCCTCCACCTGGTTGGCGATGAACTCCAGCGCCTCCGTATCCGCCTGTTGGTTCTGGGCTGCCAGGCGACGGCCTATCCACGCGGGCAGCTTTTCCGTTTCCACCGGCCAGGCAAAAATCATCACGCCGACATCTTCCAGTGCACGGAACCAAACGCCCTGGTCTTTCTTGTCGATGCGCGGCAGCGTAATCAAGGTAACGGTATCCGGCGGCAGATCGGCCGCGTAGTCCTGCAAGGCCTTGCTGCCATCGACACCGGGCTTGCCGGAGGGAATGTTGATCTCCACCAGCCGCAGGCTGGAAAACAACGACAGGCTCTGGCTGCTGGCCCGGATGCGCTGCCAGTTGAAGCCGCGCTCGACGTTGAAGATTTCGCGTTCGGCATAGCCCTGGCGGCGGGCGGCGGCGCGTATCGCATCCACGGCCTCCATCACGCCCAGCGGCTCATCGCCGCAAACCGCATACAGCGGGCGCAACCCGCCCTCCAGATGCTGCACGAGCTGCTCGGCAGCGACCTTCATTTATTCGGTGGTCGTCCGCCCGGCGGCAGGTTTTTGCTTGCTCAGGCTGCCTACGCGCCGCAGAATTTCCCGCACGGCCTCGGTGTGCATATCGCCCGCCAACCGCGCCTCTTCGGCGTCCTTGGCCAGCAGCTTGGTATCGTCATAGGAAAAATCGCGGCGCAATTCCACTGTCTGCGGTCCGCCCCAACTCTCGTTGCCGGCATCGCGAACACGGAAAACCACGCGGTAGAGGATTTCATATTCACGCACCTTGCCGCCAGAGCCCAGTGACAGAATGCGTTTTTCGCCGCTTTCGCTCATCAGTTCCAGCGAGGCCTGCGCCTCTTCCGCGGTCTTGGTCAGCTTGACGCCGCTGCCGCCAAGCGAGCGCTTGAGATCGCGTGCAATATCCGGCGCGCCGTCACCTTGCACATACAGGGTGTCAAAAGGCAAACTGCCAGTGCCGCGCAGATGGAAACCGCAGGCGCTCAGCGCGAAGGCGCAAGCCAGCACCAGCAGGCCGCGTTTGGAAACAGAGTTTTGCATGAGATTATCCCGCCACAATGTTGACAAGTTTACCAGGCACCACGATTACCTTTTTCACGCTGACGCCTTCCAGATATCTTTGCACGGCCGGCTGTGCCAGCGCCAACTGTTCGATAGCGCTACGGTCGGCATCCTTGGCCACGGTCACGCTGCCGCGCAGCTTGCCGTTGACCTGGATCACCAGATCGATCTCATCCTGCGCCAGCGCGGCTTCCAGCGGCTCCGGCCACGCGGCGGCGAGAATATCCTCGCCGTAACCGAGCTCGCGCCACAGCGCATGCGCGATGTGCGGCGTGATCGGCGACAAGAGGCGCAGCAGGATGGAAAATCCCTCATGCGCCACCGCCGTCCAGCCCTCGAGGTTTTCTTTCTGGGCCTTCTCCAGCGCGTTCAGCATTTTCATCGCAGCCGAGGCGACGGTATTGAACTGGTGCTTGGATAAATCATACTCCGCCTGTTTCAGCGTCAGGTGAATCTCGCGGCGGATCAAAGCCAGGCCGTTGCCCAGCTTGCTCGGCATTGCGCACTGGGGCTGGGTGGACAAGGTATGGCCGAATGTCCACACCCGTTTCAGGAAACGGTGCGCGCCTTCCACGCCGGCGTCCGACCACTCCAGCGTCTGTTCCGGCGGCGCCGCGAACATCATGAAGAAGCGCGCAGTGTCGGCGCCATACTGTTCGATCAGCGACTGCGGATCGACGCCGTTGCGCTTGGACTTGGACATCGTGCCCATGCCCTGGAAATCCACCGGCTGGCCATCGGCCAATGCTTTCGCGCCGACGATCTTGCCGCCGGCGTCGTGCAGCAGCTCCACTTCTTCCGGCGCAAAATATTCGATGCCGCCCTTGTCGGTACGGCGCGAGAAAATGTGGTTGAGCACCATGCCCTGCGTCAACAGGTGCGCGAACGGCTCGTCGTAATCGACCAGGCCCAGGTCGCGCATCACCTTGCTCCAGAAGCGCGAGTACAAGAGGTGCAGGATCGCATGCTCGATGCCGCCAATATATTGGTCCACCGGCATCCAGTAGGCGGTTTCCGTGTCCACCATGGCCGTATCGCTGCGCTTGCTGGCATAGCGGGCGTAATACCAGCTGGAATCGACGAAAGTATCCATGGTGTCGGTCTCGCGCCGCGCCGGCCGGCCGCACTTGGGGCAGGTACAGGCGAGGAAATCCTCGCGGCGGTTTAATGGATTGCCGGAGCCGTCCGGCACGCAGTCTTCCGGCAGCACCACCGGCAGTTGGTCGTCCGGCACCGGCACGTCGCCGCAGGTGTCGCAGTGGATGATGGGGATGGGACAGCCCCAATAGCGCTGGCGCGAAACGCCCCAGTCGCGCAGACGCCATTGCACTTTCTTTTCGCCCAGACCTTTCACGGCCAAAAGTTCAGCCACCTTATTAACAGCCTCCTCACTCGTCAATCCGTTTAATGGCCCGCTCAGCACGCACCTTCCGGGCTGACCATGCACTGACTGCCAAGTTGCCCACTGAATAGTTCTATCTCTTTTAGGCTTACCGTCAAGTCCAGGTTCGAGTCCCGGAGCACTCAATATAGGGCCTGACTTTTCACCAGATCCATCATTGTGGTAGTAGGGGCTGTCAGAAAGACTAACTTCTTCCGTTGGCCAATCTTCTGGTACCACTACGGGTTTGATTTGAAGTCCATATTCCTGCGCAAAAGCGTGATCGCGTTCGTCGTGCGCCGGCACCGCCATCACCGCGCCCTCGCCGTAACTCATCAGCACGTAGTTGCCGACCCACACTTCGACCTGTTCATTGGTCAGCGGATGGTTGACGAAAATGCCGGTGGGCATGCCTTCCTTTTCCATCGTCGCCATGTCGGCTTCCATTACCGAGCCCTGCTTGCACTTGTCGATGAAAGCGGCGAGTTCTGGGTTACCCTGTGCCGCGCGCGTCGCCAGCGGATGCTCGGCCGCGACCGCGACGAAGGTCACGCCCATGATGGTGTCGGCGCGGGTGGTGAACACCCACAGCTTGTCCTGCTTGCCGTCCAGTTCGTAAGGGAAGGCGAAGCGCACGCCTATGCTCCTGCCTATCCAGTTGGCCTGCATGGTCTTGACGCGCTCGGGCCAGCCGGGCAGCTTGTCGAGATCGTCGAGCAATTCTTCCGCATAGCCGGTGATGTTGAGGTAATAACCCGGAATCTCGCGCTTTTCCACCGGCGCGCCGGTGCGCCAGCCGCGCCCGTCGATGACTTGTTCATTCGCCAGCACGGTCTGGTCGACCGGGTCCCAATTGACCACCTGGGTTTTCTTGTAGGCGACGCCACGCTCCAGCATGCGCAGGAACAGCCACTGGTTCCACTTATAGTATTCCGGCGTACAGGTGGCAATTTCACGCGACCAGTCGATGGCGAAGCCTAAGCTTTGCAGTTGCTTCTTCATGTGGGCGATATTGTCGAACGTCCATTTGGCCGGCGGCACGTTGTTCTGGATCGCGGCATTCTCCGCCGGCAGGCCGAACGCATCCCAGCCCATCGGCTGCAACACGTTGTAGCCCTTCATCCGATGATGGCGCGACAGCACGTCGCCTATCGTGTAGTTGCGCACATGGCCCATGTGCAGCTTGCCGGAAGGATAGGGAAACATCGACAGGCAGTAGTATTTGGGCCTGGAGACATCCTCGACGGCCACAAATGCCTGTTGCGAATCCCAGTATTGCTGGACCTCACGTTCGATTTCGGCGAATTGATACTGCTGCTGCATGAATAAACCCGGTTTTGTGCGTGGAAAAGGGCTAAATTATAACCTGCCAGCGATTGGTTGATGGCCCGGGCTCACGTATAATCGCATGGAAAACCTCGTAAAGTGCGTCCGGCGGGGCGACTGTCGGCATACTATCCCAGGTAAAGCGCATGTCTAAAAAACATCCCGTAATCGCAGTGACAGGCTCCTCCGGCGCCGGCACCACCACTGTCAAACGTGCTTTCGAGCACATCTTCCGCCGTGAAGACATCAATGCCGCGATGATCGAAGGCGACAGTTTTCACAGCCTGACCCGCAACGAATTCCGGGCTGCAGTCGAAGAAGCCGACAAGGCCAACAAGCGGGCGCCGAGCCATTTCGGCCCGGAGGTCAACCATTTCGACAAGATCGAGGAATGTTTCCGCGTCTACGGCGAGACCGGCAGCTGCAAACGCCGCTTTCATATTCATCATCGGCAAGAGGCTGCCGAGCACAATGCCCGCTATGGCACCAACCTCAAAGTAGGCGAATTTACGCCCTGGGAAGACATCCCTCCCGGATCCGACCTGCTGTTTTACGAAGGCCTGCACGGTGGGGTGACGACGGAAACGGTGAATGTGGCGCAGTATGCCGATTTGCTGGTGGGCGTGGTTCCTGTGGTCAATCTGGAATGGATACAGAAAATCCATCGCGACTGCAAGGAGCGCGGCTATTCGCCGGAAGCCGTAACCCATACCATCATGCGGCGCATGCGCGACTACGTCGACTACATCACGCCGCAGTTCTCGCGCACCCATATCAATTTCCAGCGCGTCGCCACGGTGGACACGTCCAACCCGTTCATCGCGCGCGAGATTCCGACGGCGAACGAAAGCTTCATCGTAATCCGTTTCAGTCGCCCAGAAATGGCGGATTTCCGTTTTCTGCTGGCTATGATCAAGGATTCCTTCATGTCGCGGCCCAACACGATTGTCGTGCCCGGCGGCAAGATGGGCTTCGCGATGGAACTGATCCTGACGCCTCTGATCAATAAACTGAAAGCCGACCGGGGCTGAATTTGGCCGCAATTCCGCAAAAAAGCCCGCAAGCGCGGGCTTTTTTGTTGGATGTCAGAGCGGGATCAGGCGACTATTTCTTCGCTGAAGATGTCCTTGTAGCTAACATAAAGCGAAGCCGTCATCGTCGGAATCATCACCAGCAGCCCCAGGCCGAACGGGATTGCCGCGAGCACCAGCAGCAGCATCGAAATCAGGCTATAGACGGTAAACGGCATCAGATTGTGCAGGCAGGCGGTGAAGCTCAGCTTCATCGCATCCGGTGCGCTGAGTCCATGAAAAATCACCAGCGTAGGCGCGAACCAATAAGCCATGATCAACGGCAACAGCAGCACCAGCGCTACCAGCGCGGCCAGCAGCAAACCGCCGCTCGCCGCCGCTGTCTCCATGGCCTGATCATGCTCAACGCCAAGCCCGTGCGCACCCTCGTTCAGCATCGCGCCGCCGGTCATCATGAACACCAGGCCGGCGATAACGATAATGCCGACCAGATAGAGTCCACCTACGGTAATCAGCTGCGCAGTATTCTGCTTGAAGCCGGCGAACAGGTGGTTGATCTCCAGTTCCTCGCCGCTTTCCAGCGCCTGGCAGCCGAGCATGAAGCCAGCCATGAATACCGGCGCCAGCAGGTTGAGCACGATGGGGCCGACAATGGGAATCAGCGACAGCATCATGCCTATCATCAGGTAAACGAAGAACAGCGCAATCCAGATCACCGGGTTGCGCCTGAACAACTCGAACCCGCCTCGTATCCACTGCCAACCGTTGCCCGCAGCCACATTTCTTGCATTCATATTTTTCCCTTCCACATCAACCCCATACCGCCCTGATAGCGATCTCGTCCCGGATGCGGGATTCTAACACCCGGCGGAAATGGCCAGGATCCTTCGCGTGCGTCATTTCGCCCGGCTGCGGGAAATGGAAGTCGTACAAACGCGACAGCCAGAAGCGCAGCGCACCGGCACGCAGCAATGCGGGCCAGGCGGCGCGCTCCTGTTCGGACAGCGGCCGCTGGGCATGATAGGCCGCCAGCATCGCTTTCAACCTGGCCGTATCGAGTGCGCCTTCCTGGTCCACACACCAGTCGTTGACGGTGATCGCCAGGTCGTAAGCCAGCACGTCGTTGCAGGCATAGTAGAAATCAATCGCGCCGCCCAGGCGGTCGCCGTCAAACAGCACATTGTCGCGGAACAGGTCGGCATGGATCACGCCGCGCGGCAGATCAAGCCCGCGAAATTTCGCCTGATAGGCCAGCTCGTCGTCCAGCAGCTTGCGCTCTCCGGCATCGAGAAGCGGCGCTACCGCATGCGCGGTTACGCCCCACCAATGCGGGCCGCGCGGATTTTCCATGGTGGCCGGATAAGACTGCCCGGCCAAATGCATGCGCGCCAGGAAAGCACCCACCTCCGAACAGTGGAGCGCAGCCGGATGCTCCAGCGATGCTCCGCGCAGGCAGCTCACCAATGCAGCCGGCTTGCCGTTGAGCGTGCCCATATATGCTCCGCCATTGTCCGCTAACGGCTGCGGGCAAAGAATGCCATGGCGCGCGAGGTGCGCCATCAGGTCGAGAAAATACGGCAACTCCTCGGCGCTGTTCTTTTCGAACAGCGTGAGCACATAACGCCCGGCACCGGTGGTGACGAAATAATTGGTATTGGTGATACCGGAGGCAATGCCCTTGAGTTCGACGAGGTCGCCCAAGGCGTAATGCTGCAGCCAAACGCGCAGCTCATCGGGCGTAACGGTAGTAAATACGGACATAAAAAGCGATCAGAGCCGTCAGCGCTCAGCTTTCAGGGTTTTGCTGACCGCTGACGCTGCAGGCTAGAATCGAAACAAAACCCACTGGGGAACGGCCAGCCGCTCGCCCGGGCCGTCCATGCGCGCCCAGCCGCCATCGACCGCCTCCTTGACCAGATAATACGGCACGCCATGCGCGGGCGTGATTTTCTGCATGTACAGCTGGCCGTTGACGCGGTATTCTTCAATGCTGTCCTCGCCGCGCTTGATAATTGTCACCTGCGGCTCGGACGCGACATCGGGCTCGTACCCGGCAGGCGGCGGCGGAGGTTCCGGCAACGGCTCCAACACAGGCTTGTCGGCAGCCAGCGCGAATAGCGGGGCAAGCAGGGCCAAAAGCAGCAAGCGAACAAAGTTAGGCATGGGAACCTCAGTTAATTGGCATTGTTGACGAATTCTAGCAGGAAAGCGGTAATGCCGGCTGTTTGATAAATCACATATCCCATAGCCGCGTTACAGGTTAAGCTGAATCTCCCGCTCCGTCGCGGAAGGCTCGAAACCGCGCGTTTCGTAGTGCTTGAAGATGGCTTCGACCACTTTTTTGGGCTCATCGATTACCTGGATCAGGTTCATATCGGCTGCATCTATCATTTTCTCGGTCACCATCACGTCGCGAAACCAGTCCAGCATGCCTTGCCAGAAAGCCGAACAGACCAGAATGATGGGAATTCTGCGGGTTTTGCCGGTCTGCACCAGCGTCAGCGCCTCCATCAGCTCGTCCATCGTGCCGAAGCCGCCGGGCAGCACCACGTAAGCCGAGGCGAACTTGACGAACATCACCTTGCGCGCGAAGAAATGCTGAAAAGTCTGGCTGATATCCTGGTAGGGATTGGTGTGCTGCTCGTGCGGCAGCTGGATGTTGAGGCCGACACTGGGCGATTTACCATGGAACGCACCCTTGTTGCCGGCTTCCATGATGCCCGGCCCGCCGCCGGTGATGACGCTGAAACCGGCGTCCGACAGCGCGCGTGCGATTTCTTCGGCGAGCTTGTAATAGGGGCTGTCGGGCTTGGTGCGCGCGCTGCCGAATATCGACACCGCCGGGCTGATATCCTTCAGCCGTTCGGTGGAGTCGACGAATTCTGACATAATCTCGAACACGCGCCAGGATTCGCGCGCCGAGTATTCGCGGGCCAGAAGTTCCAGGTCCGTGGTTTTTGGCAGCTTGTCTTCGGCTGACATTTTGAGGCCTCAATAATCGATGAAAACTTTGTTGCTGGTAGACGGTTCGTCCTATCTTTATCGGGCATTCCATGCCTTGCCCGACCTGCGCAACCGCCATCACGAACCGACCGGCGCCATTTATGGCGTACTGAACATGCTCAGGCGCCTGCACAAGGACTACCCTGCCGATTATAGCGCCTGCGTATTCGATGCCAAAGGAAAAACCTTCCGCGACGACCTCTATCCCGAATACAAGGCGCACCGCCCGCCGATGCCGGACGACCTTTCCCGGCAGATTCCGCCGCTGCTCGAAGCCATCACCGCCATGGGCTGGCCGCTCTTGATGGTGGACGGCGTCGAGGCCGACGACGTCATCGCCACCTTGGCCTGCAAGGCACAAGCCGAGGGCATACGCACCATCATCTCCACCGGCGACAAGGACCTGGCGCAATTGGTCAATCCCCACGTCACGCTGGTCAACACCATGTCCGACGAGGTGCTGGACGAGGCCGGCGTGCTCGCCAAGTTCGGCTTGCCACCCGACCGCATCGTCGACTACCTGACGCTGGTCGGCGACGCGGTCGACAACGTGCCCGGTGTCGACAAGTGCGGCCCAAAGACCGCGCTGAAATGGCTCACGCAATACGGCATGCTGGATAATCTCATCGCCCATGCCGACGAAATCGGCGGCGTCGTCGGCGAAAACCTCAGGAAGGCATTGCCATGGCTGCCGATGGGCCGGCAACTCATCACCGTCAAATACGACGTCGCCCTGCCGGTGGGTTTGCAGGGTTTGGTCCACCTCGAGCCTGACAAAGCCAAACTGGCCGAACTGTTCGATCGCTTCGAATTCAAGACCTGGCTGAAAGAGCTTTCAGCGCTCGGCGATCAGCGACCGGCCCAACCGGAGCCTGGGCAGATGGGGCTGGAATTCGGCGCAGCGGTGGTTACCCGCCACTATGAAACCATCCTTACCCGGCAGGCGCTGGACGCATGGCTGCAAAAGCTGCAACAGGCGCCATTGATTAGTTTTGACACCGAAACCACCGGTCTTGATCCGCTCAATGCCAGGCTGGTCGGCATGTCGTTCGCCGTCGACTGCGGCGCGGCGGCCTATTTGCCGCTGGCGCACAACTATGCCGGCGCCCCGGCACAGCTCGCTTTCGAGCAGACGCTGGCGCAGCTCAAACCGCTGCTGGAGAACCCCAATGTCCTCAAGGTCGGGCAGAACCTCAAGTACGACAAGCACATCCTGGCCAACCACGGCATCGCGCTCAATGGCCTCGCGCACGACACCCTGCTGCAATCCTACGTGCTGGAAAGCCACCGCAGCCACGACATGGACTCGCTGGCGATGCGCCATCTTGGCGTCAAAACCATCACTTTTGAGGAAGTCGCCGGCAAGGGCGCCAAGCAGGTCTGTTTCGACCAGGTGGCGATCGAACAGGCCAGCGAATACGCCGCCGAAGACGCCGACATCACGTTGCAACTTCATGCAACGCTCTACCCGCAGATCACCACCGACGCGAAACTGGACCGCGTCTATCGCATGATCGAAATGCCGCTGCTCGACATCCTGTTCGACATCGAGCGCAGCGGCGTGCTGATCGACACCAAGATGCTGCAAACGCAAAGCCATGAGCTCGGCCAGAAATTGCTGCGGCTGGAACAGCAGGCGCACGAACTGGCCGGCCAGCCGTTCAACCTCGGCTCACCCAAGCAGCTGCAGGAAATCCTGTTCGGCAAGCTCGGCATCAAGCCGCTGAAAAAAACGCCGTCCGGCGCGCCTTCCACCGACGAGGATGTATTGCAGGAACTGGCGCTGGATCACCCGCTGCCCAAGGTGCTGCTGGAATACCGCGGCTTGAGCAAGCTCAAATCGACTTATACCGACAAGCTGCCGCGCATGGTGGATGCCGCGACCGGGCGCGTGCACACCAACTATAGCCAGGCGGTGGCTGTCACCGGGCGGCTGGCGAGTTCCGAACCGAACCTGCAGAACATTCCCGTGCGCACCGCCGAGGGCCGCCGCATCCGCGAAGCCTTCATCGCCCCGCCCGGCCATGCCATTGTTTCGGCGGATTACTCCCAAATCGAGCTGCGCATCATGGCGCATTTGTCGCAGGACGCCGGCCTGCTCAAGGCTTTCGCCGAGCGCCGGGATATCCACCGCGCCACCGCCGCCGAGATTTTCGGCATTGCGCCGGAGGAGGTCGGCCCCGAACAGCGCCGCTATGCCAAGGTCATCAATTTCGGCCTGATCTACGGCATGAGCGCCTTCGGCCTCGCGAGCCAGTTGGGCATCGAGCGCGGCGCGGCGCAAAGCTATATCGACCGCTATTTCGCCCGCTATCCCGGCGTGGCGGATTACATGAAACGCACCCGCGAAGCAGCAAAAATGAACGGCTACGTCGAAACCTTATTCGGGCGTCGCCTGTGGGTGCCGGAAATCAACAGTCCCAACGGACAGCGCCGCCAGGGCGCCGAACGCGCGGCGATCAACGCGCCGATGCAAGGCACCGCCGCCGACCTGATCAAACTCGCGATGATCGCCGTGCATGGCTGGCTGAAAACACAGAACATCGGCACTCGCATCATCATGCAGGTGCACGACGAACTGGTGCTGGAAGTGCCGGACGCAGAACTGGCGCCGATCAGAACAGAACTGCCGCGCCTGATGAACGGGGTGGCCCAACTGGACGTGCCGCTGGAAGTAGATCTGGGCGCGGGCACCAATTGGGAAAGCGCGCATTGAGCGGGCCTGGCTTTCCGCCCTTAGCTCTTGAGCAGCCGGTCGAAAATGCCGGCCCGATAGAAATATTCCGGGACCAGCCCTTGAAATTTAGGACATCCGCCCATATCATTAGCACTCGAATAGCTTGAGTGCTAATGCCTCGGCTTCAATTCATACAAACTGTTTCAACGATCTCTTAATCAGGAGTACTTAACAATGAAAATTCGTCCTTTGCATGACCGCGTTATCGTCAAACGCATGGAAGAAGAACGCAAGACCGCTTCAGGCATCGTGATTCCCGATTCCGCCACGGAAAAGCCGGATCAGGGCGAAATCATCGCCATCGGCAACGGCAAGGTGCTGGAAGACGGCTCCGTGCGCAAGCTGGATGTGAAAGTGGGCGACCGCGTGCTGTTCGGCAAATACTCCGGCCAGACCGTCAAGGTCGACGGCGAAGAGCTGCTGGTGATGCGTGAAGAAGACATCATGGGCGTCGTCGAGTGTTAATGCGTTCACACTCAATTTCAAAGTTTTCAGGAGAAAAATATGGCTGCTAAAGACGTAAGATTCGGCGACGACGTTCGCCAAAAAATGGTCAACGGCGTGAATGTGCTCGCCAATGCCGTCAAGGTCACCCTCGGCCCCAAGGGCCGCAACGTAGTGCTGGAGCGCTCCTATGGGGCCCCGACCATCACCAAGGACGGCGTATCGGTCGCCAAGGAAATCGAACTCAAGGACAAGTTCGAGAACATGGGTGCGCAAATGGTGAAGGAAGTCGCTTCCAAGACTTCCGACGTCGCCGGTGACGGCACCACCACCGCCACCGTGCTGGCCCAGGCCATCATTCGCGAAGGTATGAAGTCGGTCGCCGCCGGCATGAACCCGATGGATCTCAAGCGCGGCATCGACAAGGCTGTGGTCGTGGCCGTCGAAGAACTCAAGCGCCTGTCCAAGCCCTGCACCACCAGCAAGGAAATCGCCCAGGTCGGCAGCATTTCCGCCAACTCCGACGCCAACATCGGCGAGATCATCGCCAATGCGATGGACAAAGTTGGCAAGGAAGGCGTGATCACCGTCGAAGACGGTTCCGGCCTGGAGAACGACCTGAGCGTGGTGGAAGGCATGCAGTTCGACCGCGGCTACCTGTCTCCGTATTTCATCAACAATGCCGAAAAGCAAATCGCGCTGCTGGAAAATCCGCTGGTCCTGCTGTACGACAAGAAGATTTCCAACATCCGCGACCTCTTGCCGGTTCTGGAACAAGTCGCCAAGTCCGGCCGTCCGCTCTTGATCATCGCCGAAGACGTCGACGGCGAAGCGCTGGCCACGCTGGTAGTGAACAACATCCGCGGCATCCTCAAAACCACCGCAGTGAAGGCTCCGGGCTTCGGCGACCGCCGCAAGGCCATGCTGGAAGACATCGCCATCCTCACCGGCGGCACCGTGATCGCCGAAGAACTGGGCTTGAAGCTGGAAAACGTCAAGCTGGACGACCTCGGCCAAGCCAAGCGCATCGAAGTGGGCAAGGAAAACACCACCATCATCGACGGCGCCGGTTCCGAATCCAGCATCAAGGCTCGCGTCGAGCAAGTGCGCAAGCAGATCGAAGACGCCACCAGCGACTACGACAAGGAAAAGCTGCAAGAACGTGTCGCCAAGCTGGCCGGCGGCGTTGCGGTGATCAAGGTCGGCGCTGCCACCGAAGTCGAAATGAAGGAAAAGAAGGCCCGCGTTGAAGACGCGCTGCATGCCACCCGTGCTGCCGTGGAAGAAGGCATTGTCGCCGGCGGCGGCGTAGCCCTGCTGCGCACCCGTGCTGCGATCGCCAAGCTGAATGGCGACAACCATGACCAGGACGCCGGCATCAAGATCGTGCTGCGCGCGCTGGAAGAGCCGTTGCGCCAAATCGTCGCCAACGCCGGCACCGAAGCCTCCGTAGTGGTGAACAAGGTCGCTGAAGGCACCGGCAACTTCGGTTTCAACGCTTCCAACGACACCTATGGCGACATGGTGGAAATGGGCGTGCTGGACCCGACCAAGGTGACTCGCTACGCATTGCAAAATGCGGCTTCCATCGCCGGGCTGATGCTGACCACCGATTGCATGGTGGCCGAGCTGCCGAAGGAAGAAGCTCCGATGCCGGGTGGTGGCGGCATGGGCGGCATGGGCGGCATGGACATGATGTAAATCGTCTCCGGCGTTATAGCCGTCTGCCGCGCGCCGGCCTGAGGAATACTTCAGGTTTGTGCGGCACGCTATCAGCAAGAAAAAATGCCCGCCCAGTGCGGGCATTTTTATGCTTTACGAATATGAAATATTCGGCATATACTGCCTGCCTTAGCGTTTCATCCGGTTTGCTCTTGTATGCGTTTGCGACGGGCAAAAAAATCCCCGGCTAAAGGGGAATAAGACCGGGGGAAAGAAGCCTTAATGTAGATTAAGGCGCCCGCTCAGGGAGGAGAAGCGGGAGACGAGCAAATCGTCTGTTGATAAGACGACGCATCAACAAGATTGGTTCCCGCAAACATAAAAATTTCGGATGCGTGCACCCTGTCCGGGTCACGCATTTTTTATTTCGACATGCCAGAAAACCTACTCAGCGGCCTCAACGACAAGCAGCTTGAAGCCGTTACCTTGCCTCACGTGTCCGCGTTGATTCTTGCCGGCGCCGGCAGCGGCAAAACCCGGGTATTGACCACGCGCATCGCCTGGCTGATCCAGAACGGTCACGTCTCGCCCAACGGCATCCTCGCCGTCACCTTCACCAACAAGGCGGCCAAGGAAATGCTGACGCGGCTGTCAAGCATGCTGCCGATCAACACGCGCGGCATGTGGGTTGGCACTTTCCACGGCCTGTGCAACCGCTTTTTGCGCATGCATCACCGCGAGGCCGCGTTGCCGCAAACGTTCCAGATTCTCGACAGCGCGGACCAGCTTTCCGCGATCAAGCGCCTGATGAAGCTGATGAACGTCGACGACGAGAAATATCCGCCGCGCCAGGTGCAGGCCTACATCAACAATTGCAAGGAAGAAGGCCTGCGCGCCGACCGCGTGGATGTTTACGACAAGCACTCGGAAAAGCTGCGCGAGATCTTTGCCGAGTACGACACTCAGTGCAACCGCGAGGGCGTGGTGGATTTCGCCGAGCTGCTGCTGCGCTGTTACGAGGTGCTGGCGCGCGACGCCCATTTGCGGTCACATTACCAGGAGCGTTTCCGCTATGTGCTGGTGGACGAGTTCCAAGATACCAACCGCCTGCAATA
This sequence comes from Novimethylophilus sp., assembly GCF_036504375.1. NCBI lineage: Bacteria > Pseudomonadati > Pseudomonadota > Betaproteobacteria > Nitrosomonadales > Methylophilaceae > Novimethylophilus > Novimethylophilus sp. Next base: position 3,058 of record NZ_DASXVH010000048.1, on the reverse strand, counting down.
CCTGTGGCTGAAACTGCTGGCCGGCACCGCCAACGCGGTGTTCGCGGTGGGCGACGACGACCAGTCGATCTACGCCTTCCGCGGCGCACGCGTCGGCAACATGCAGGATTTCCGCCAGGATTTCGACGTCCGCGACGTCATCAAGCTGGAGCAGAACTACCGCTCGCACAGCAACATTCTCGACGCCGCCAACGCCATCATTTCCCACAATCGCAATCGACTGGGCAAGAATCTGTGGACTTCCGACGATGGCGGCGAGCCGATCCGCCTGTTCGATGCCTATAACGATCAGGATGAAGCCGGCTTCATCGTCGACGAGGTCAAGGCGCTGCATGCCGAAGGCATAGAGCTATCGCAGATGGCGCTGCTGTACCGCTCCAACGCGCAGTCGCGCATCCTCGAGCACGCACTGTTTTCCGCCGGCATCGCCTATCGCGTCTACGGCGGCCTGCGCTTCTTCGAACGTGCTGAAATCAAGCACGCGCTGGCCTATCTGCGACTGGTAAGCAACCCGGACGACGATACGTCGTTGCTGCGTGTCATCAATTTCCCCACCCGCGGCATCGGCACACGCAGTCTGGAACAGTTGCAGGAAGTTGCCCGCGGGCAGCAGGGCAGCCTGTGGCAGGCCGCCTTGGCCAAAGCCGGCAACGATCCCAAGCCGGGCAAGGGCATCGAGGGCTTCGTCGCGCTGATCAAATCCATGGCGGAAGCCTGCCACGGCCTGCCGCTGCCGGAAATGATGGACGTGGTGACGCAGATGAGCGGGCTGCGCCAGCACTATGGTATGGAAAAAGAAGGCGAAGACCGCATTGCCAACCTCGACGAACTGGTCAATGCGGCGATCGCCTTCGTCAACGAGCGCGACGACAACAGCCTCGTGGATTTCCTCACCTTCGCCAGCCTGGAAGCCGGCGAGCATCAGGCCGATCCCGGCCGCGACGCACTACAGCTGATGACGGTGCATGCCGCCAAGGGGCTGGAATTCCATACCGTATTCATCGGCGGCATCGAAGAAGGCCTGTTCCCGCACGAGCAGAGCATGATCGAAACCAGCGGCCTGGAGGAAGAACGGCGCCTGATGTATGTCGCCGTCACCCGCGCCCGGCGGCGGCTGTACCTCTCCCATGCGCAGAGCCGCATGCTGCATGGGCAAGTGCGCTACAACATTCCATCGCGCTTTCTGGATGAAATTCCCGAAAACCTGCTGAAACGCCTCAATGCGCGGCCGGCAGCCAAGTTTTCGCAGCCCGCCATGACTTCGGCATATGCGCCAGCGCAGTCGTCGACAGCGCCCTGGCGCATCGGCCAGGGCGTGCGTCATGCGAAGTTCGGGCAAGGGGTGATTCTGGCTTATGAGGGCGGCTCGGACGCGCGGGTTCAGGTCAACTTCCGCGATGCCGGCACCAAATGGCTGGCGCTGGAATACGCCAAGCTGGAAGCCCTGTAGCCCGCAGGCTGCAAACTCCGGAACTACAAGCGCAACTCCCGCACGTCGCAGCCGTCCGGGCCGCATTGCAGGCAACTGCCGGTATCGCCCCAATCCGCCAGCACGATACGTTCGCAAGTCCTGCCGTCCAGTTCTATCAGATGGCGGCCGGGCCTGTGGGTATGTCCGTGGATCAGCAGCGGCGGAAAATCCCGCTCCCGCAGAAACCCCGCAACCGCATCCGCATTGACATCCATGATGGCCTCGGCCTTGCAGGATTTCGCCTGTTCGCTGCGGCTGCGCAATTCAACAATCTGCGCCTTGCGCTGCGCCAGCGGCAGGCCGAGGAAGCGCTGCTGCCATGCCGGTTCGCGCACCATGGTGCGGAAATTCTGGTAGTCGACATCGTCGGTGCACAACAGATCGCCATGCGTCAGCAGCGCCCGCTTGCCATGCAAATCGATCGCCACCGGATCCGGCAGCAAGGTCGCGCCGCTGGCTGCGGCAAAGTCCTGCCCCAGCAGAAAATCGCGATTGCCGTGCATCACGTACAACGAGACACCGCTGCTGGCCAGCTGGTGCATGGCCTCCACGACAGGCCGGTGGGACGGGTCGCCGATATCGTCGTCGCCCGCCCAGTATTCGAACAGGTCGCCCAGGATATAAAGCGCCTGGGCCTGGCGTGCCCGGTTTGCTAGAAAATCCAGGAACAGCCTGGCGGCGTGCGGCCGTTCCTGGCAAAGATGCAGGTCGGAAATGAAAAAAATCACACGGCTTCGGCCAATTCGATCACGACATCGTCCACCGGCACATCCTGATGGCCGGCCTTGTTGCCGGTCTTCACCTTGGCGATCTTGTCCACGACGTCCATGCCTTCAACCACTTTGCCGAACACGCAGTATCCCCAGCCCTGAGAATTGGCGGTGCGGTAATTGAGGAAATCATTGTCCGCTACGTTGATGAAGAACTGGCTGCTGGCGGAATGCGGGTCGGGCGTGCGCGCCATCGCGACGGTATAGGTCTTGTTCAGCAGGCCGTTGTCGGCTTCATTCTTGATCTGGGCGTTGGTTGGCTTTTGCTGCATGCCGGGCTCCATGCCGCCGCCCTGGATCATGAAGCCGTCAATGACGCGATGGAAAATGGTACCGTTGTAAAAACCGCTGTTGACGTATTCCAGAAAATTGGCGACCGTAACGGGCGCCTTTTCCGCGTCGAGTTCAAGTACGATATCGCCGAAATTTGTAAAAATCTTAACCACGTTTCTTTCCTTTTTTTGCAATTTTGATGGGAACATCGATTACTTCCGGCTTGGGCGGCTGAATATTTTCCGCCAATACCGGCACCTCCAGCAGATGCGAAGCGCGCACTACCACGGGCTCTTTCGGCACATGGTCCAGCTTGCCCACTTTGGCAGTCTGGCCCTCGCTGATCTGCATCACCACATTCATGCCACGAATCACGCGTCCGAATACGGTATATCCCTCCAGGCCGGGTTCCTGGCGGTAGTAATTCAAAAAACGGTTATCCTCGAGATTGACATAGAACTGCGAAGTCGCGGTATTGGATCCATAACCACGTGCCATTGCCAGTGTGCCGAAATCATTGGACAAGCCGTTAGTGGATTCGTTG
>NZ_DASXVH010000047.1:0-19926 GCF_036504375.1 Novimethylophilus sp. | reverse complement strand
ATGACAAACTGGCGAGCGAAATCTTTTCCGACGAGGTGCGCAAGGAAAAACGCAATACCGAAGCCGTGGAGGTTACTCCCAATACGCTTGCCGCTGCGCGCGTGGCCGAGGCAAGGCCAGCCAGCATGAAGCCGTTTGACGAGGTCAAAGCTGGCGTCGAAGATAAGCTCAAGCACATGCTGGCGGCCAAGCTGGCCATGCAGCAGGGTGAAAAAGTGTTGGCTGATCTGAAGAAGGGTGGCGATGCCGCCAGTGTCGGGTGGACGACGCCGGTCAAAATCGACCGTCAGAATCCGCAGGGGCTTTCGGATGGGGTCTTGAAGCAGGCCTTCCGCATGGATGGTTCCAGGCTGCCTGCCTATGTCGGCGCAGCCGGCAAGGATGGCGGCTATGTCCTGATCAGGCTCAGTGCAGTTGAGGACGGTCTGCAGAAGCTGGACGCCGAAAGCAGAAAATCTGTCAATGCCGGGTACACGACCGCGCTTGGCGCAGAATATCTGGCCACCTACATGAGATCGCTGCGCGAACACGCCGAGGTCAAGATCAACCAGGATTTGCTGAACGCAAAAAATAGTCAGCAGTAATTGATTCCCCTGGATGGGGATCAGCTAAAAGGCGGCCATGGTCGCCTTTTTTTGTTGGGTAAATAAGCGCGAGCCGATGAGACATCAGAGTTAAAATGCGCTCTGGATTTTGTAAGGAATGATCGATTGATGATACGCACCCGTTTTGCCCCCAGCCCCACCGGTTTCCTGCATATCGGCGGTGCTCGCACCGCGCTGTTTTCATGGGCGTACGCCCGCCACCATCAGGGGGTCTTTATCCTGCGCATCGAGGATACCGATGTCGCGCGCTCAACGCCGGAAGCCGTGCAGGCGATTCTGGACGGCATGAACTGGCTCGGGCTGAATTACGACGAAGGCCCGTTTTACCAGATGCAGCGCATGGATAGGTACAAGCAGGTTATCGCGCAATTGCTGGAGGAGGGCAAGGCATACCGCTGTTACAGCAGCCGGGAAGCGCTCGACGCGATGCGGGAAAAGCAAATGGCAGCCGGGCTCAAGCCGCGCTACGACGGCACTTGGCGGCCGGAGCCGGGCAAGACCTTGCCGCCTGTGCCGGGCGGGGTAGAGCCCGTCATCCGCTTCAAAAATCCATTGGATGGCATCGTGGCCTGGGACGACCAGGTCAAGGGGCGCATCGCGATCGCCAACAATGAACTGGACGACCTCATTATTGCGCGCGCCGACGGTACGCCGACCTATAACTTCTGCGTGGTGGTGGACGACTGGGATATGCAGATCACGCACGTCATCCGCGGCGACGATCACGTCAACAATACGCCGCGCCAGATCAACATACTCAAGGCGCTGAATGCGCAGGTGCCGCAGTATGCGCATCTGTCGATGATCCTGGGCGACGATGGGCAGAAGCTCTCCAAGCGCCACGGCGCGGTCAGCGTGATGCAATACGACGAGGACGGTTATCTGCCGGAGGCGGTGCTGAACTATCTGGCCCGGCTGGGCTGGAGCCACGGCGACGATGAAATTTTCAGCATGGAACAGTTCTGCACATGGTTCGACCTCGACCATATCACGCCTTCGGCCGCGCAGTTCAATACTGAAAAGCTCAACTGGCTGAATGCGCACTATTTGAAGCTGGCCGATAATTCGCGGCTGGCGACCGAAGTGACCAAGCGTCTTGCAGCGCGCGGCATCGCGACGGCGGGCGGGCCGGATCTGGCCGGCGTGCTCGGTCTATATAAGGAGCGGGCGGCGAACCTGAACGAACTGGCCGACGCGGTAGAATATTTCTACCGGCAGATCCATCCCGCAGACGACTTGTTGGGAAAACACCTGACGCCGGATGTGATGCCGGTGCTCAAAGCCTTAACGGAAAAACTGGCTGCGGGAGAATGGACGCAGGCAGTGCTGCATGACGCCATCCAGGAAGCGGTGACGGCCAATGGGCTCAAATTTCCCAAAGTGGCGATGCCGTTGCGTGTAATGGTGGCCGGCATTGCCCAGACGCCCAGCGTGGATGCGGTGTTGGCGCTGCTGGGCCGCGACGAAACGCTGCGCCGTCTCAACGGCTATCTTGGCGTTTAAATTTCCAGTTCTTCGTGCAACTCGGGCACGCGAACATTCCAGTTCAGCTCGTCCCGCACGCGATTGGCGAATATTTCCGCTGCGGCAGACTCTCCGTGCACGACGAAGGTCTGCTGCGGCGGCTTGCTGAAATGGCTGAGCCAGCCCATCAAGGAGGCTTGATCGGCATGCGCCGATAGTCCGCCTATGGTGTAGATGCTTGCACGTACCGGAATTTCGTTACCGAACAGTTTGACCAGCTTGGCGCCGTCCACCAGCCGCCGCCCCAGCGTGCCCAGGGCCTGAAAACCGGTAATCAGAATGCTGCATTCCGGGCGGCTGAGGTTCCAGCGCAGATGGTGTTTGATGCGCCCGGCATCGCACATGCCGCTGGCGGAAATGATGATGGCGCCGGACTTGATCTCGTTCAATGCCATGGATTCCTCCACGTCCTGGACGAAGCGGATTTCCGGCATTTCCTTGCGGCGCTCCTTGCCCCACGCCATCAGTTTCTGCGCTTCCTGGTTGAATAGTTCGATATGGCGCATGGTGATTTCGGTGGCCGACAGTGCCAGCGGTGAATCGACATACACTTTGAGGCCATGCAGGCGGCGCTGGCGGGTAAGATCGATCAGCAGGTAAAGGATTTCCTGCGTACGGCCTACAGTGAAAGCCGGCATGACGACGTTGCCATGCTTTCTTTCCAGCGTGTCGTGGATGGCGTGCACCAGTTCATCCAGGGTATCCGGCAGCATCTTGTGCAGGCGATTGCCATAAGTGGATTCGACCAGCAGCACGTCGGCTTGCCGGATGGAGGTGGGGTTGCGCAGAAGCGGGCGCCCCGGCTGGCCCAAGTCGCCGGAAAAAACGATTTTTCGGCGTTGGCCGAATTCTTCTGCCCATATTTCGATGATGGCGGAGCCCAGGATGTGGCCGGCATCTCGGAAGGAGCATGTGACATCCGGATGGGGCCGGATTTCCGCGTCATAATTCAGGCGATGCAGCAGCTTGAGCGACTTCTCGACATCGGCAAGCGAATACAGGGGTTCAAAGCGTGGTCTGCGGTTGTTGCGATGGTTATTATGGCGTTCTTCCCATTCGGCTTCCTTTTCCTGGATATGAGCGCTGTCGCGCAACATCACGTCCAGCAATTCGGCGGTGGCGGCCGTGCAGTAAATGGGGCCCTGGAATCCCAGCGCAGCCAGACGTGGCAACAAGCCGGAGTGGTCGATATGGGCGTGGGTCAGCAATACAAAATCGATGGAAGCCGGGTCGAATGCCGGGAATTGGCGATTTTTCAGGTCAGCCTCATGCCCGCCCTGAAACATGCCGCAATCCACTAAAAATCTGAATGTCTCGGTTTGAACCAGATAGCATGAGCCGGTAACTTCTCCGGCTGCTCCGTAAAAGCTGAGCTTCATAGACTTGTTTTCGTAAGAAGTGTCCCCATAACGGTACCATGAACTATTGCGCCTCATATAGCGGAATGGGTAAAAATCGCGTACAGTTTCTAACGCATTTCCAAGATAACCCCACAAAAGAGGGAGCATCACATGACCATGAAGGGCCAAACACTGCAAGATCCTTTTCTAAATACGCTTCGAAAGGAGCATGTGCCGGTTTCCATTTACCTGGTCAACGGCATCAAGCTCCAAGGTCAAGTGGATTCATTCGATCAATACGTGGTACTGCTCAAGAATACCGTTACGCAAATGGTATACAAGCACGCCATATCCACCATTGTGCCGGGCCGGGCGGTCAATATTCCGCACACGCAGGAGGCCGCTGAGGATTGATGTTTGATCGTCATGGTGGCGGCGATGCCGCTGTCTTGGTAAGCCTTGATTTCGGCGGCAAGGGTTACGAAGATAGTTTGACAGAGTTGCGACACCTGACAGTGAGCGCGGGGCTGGAAGTGCGTGCCGTAGTTGAAGGCAAGCGGGCCAAGCCGGATGCCGCGCTGTTCGTCGGCAGCGGCAAGGCGGAAGAGGTTGCCGCCGCATTGCGCGAAAGCGAAGCCCAGGTTGCCGTCTTCAATCACGAACTATCCCCCGCCCAGCAGCGCAATCTGGAAAAAACATTAGCCTGCCGAGTGGCGGACCGTACCGGCCTGATCCTGGATATTTTTGCCCAGCGGGCAAAAAGCCACGAAGGCAAGCTGCAGGTCGAGCTTGCGCAAATGGAGCATCTGTCCACCCGCCTGGTGCGGGGCTGGACTCACCTGGAGCGGCAAAAAGGCGGCATCGGCGTGCGCGGCGGCCCCGGCGAAACGCAGCTGGAACTGGACCGGCGCATGATACGCAACCGCGTCAAGATGCTGCGGGAAAAACTGGCCAAACTGGCGCAGCAGCGCGGTATGCAGCGGCGCGCGCGCAAGCGCTCCGGCGTCTTGTCGGTGTCCCTGGTGGGCTATACCAATGCCGGAAAATCCACGCTGTTCAACCGACTTACCCAGTCCGGGGTGTATGCCGCGGACCAGTTGTTCGCCACCTTGGATACGACTTCGCGCAAGCTCTTCATTCCGGAATGCGGGCCGGTGGTTGTGTCGGATACCGTCGGCTTTATCCGTAACTTGCCGCATACGCTGGTGGAGGCATTCGGTGCCACGCTGGAAGAGGCGGCGCAGGCCGATCTGCTGCTGCATGTGGTGGATGTGGCAAGCCCGGCACGCGAAGAACAGATTGCCGAAGTCAACAAGGTACTGGCGGAAATCGGCGCGCAGGATGTGCCGCAATTGCTGGTGATGAACAAGATAGACGCTGTCTCAATGACGCCGGGCATGGAGCGCGATGAGTATGGTAAAATTGCGAAAGTTTGGGTATCGGCGGAGCAGGGAGCCGGTATCGAGCTGATTCGACAAGCACTCAGTGAGCTTCATCAACCCCATACAGAGCAAATGCGGCCGATTCCGGCTACGGTATAATTTTTCGGAGCAACTATGGCATCGAACGACCCAGGGTGGGGCGGCAAGAAAAACGACGGCCCGCCGGATCTGGATGAAATCATGCGCGATCTGACACGCCGCCTGAATGCCCTTTTCGGCAAAGGCGGCAGAGGCGCTCCGCAAACTTCCGCGCCGCCGGTGCAAAATCCTTTCGGCTTCGGCCTGATAGCATTGCTGATCGCCGTTATCTGGCTGGGTACCGGCTTTTATATCGTGGATCAGGGCAAGCGCGGCGTGGTGCTGCGTTTCGGCAAGCATGTCGAAACCACCATGCCGGGCCCGCGCTGGCATATGCCTTATCCTGTCGAGTCGGTAAACATCGTCAATCTTGAGCAGGTACGCACGATTGAAGTCGGCTATCGCGGCCGCGGCGAGGCCGGGCCTGGCCGTAGCCGCGAACTCAAGGAGTCGCTGATGCTGACGGATGATGAAAACATCATCGATCTGCAGTTCGCCGTGCAGTTCAATTTGAAAAATCCGGAGGATTTCCTGTTCAACAACCGCGATCCAGAGGAGGCCGTACGCAGTACCGCGGAAACGGCGATTCGCGAGATCGTCGGCAAGAGCCGCATGGATTTCGTGCTGTATGAAGGGCGCGCCGAGGTGGCGGTGCAGGCCAAGAAATTGATGCAGGATATTCTTGACCGCTACCATTCCGGCATCAATGTCGTCAGCGTCACGATGCAGAACGCCCAGCCGCCGGAGCAGGTGCAGGCGGCGTTCGACGATGCGGTGAAAGCCGGCCAGGATCTGGAACGTCAAAAGAACGAAGGCCAGGCGTACGCCAATGACGTAATCCCCAAGGCGCGGGGCAATGCGGCACGCTTGCTGGAAGAAGCCAGCGGCTACAAGCAGCGCGTGATCAACGAAGCGCAGGGTAATGCCAGTCGTTTCTCGCAAGTGCTGGCGCAATATGAAAAGGCGCCGCAGGTAACCCGCCAGCGCTTGTATCTGGAGTCGCAGGAGCAAGTGCTGTCCAATTCCAGCAAGGTGGTGGTGGATCAGAAATCGGGTAGCGGCAGCATGCTTTATTTGCCGCTGGACAAACTGATGGGCGCCCCGCCTCCGGCAGTTCAGCAGCCTGCGGCCAGCCAGCAACCTGCACCTGCGCCAACTATCAATCCGGATGCAGACGCACGTTCGCGCGATGCATTCCGTAGCCGTGATCGGGAGTCGCGTCCATGAAGAACCTGGGAGCCGTACTGACCGGCGTGATCGTGCTGCTGGTGATGCTGAGCCTGTCCGCATTCGGCGTCGATCAACGCGAATACGCCATTGTCTTCCGCCTGGGCGAGATTGTCGCGGTCGAGCAAAATCCCGGCCTGCATTTCAAGATCCCGCTGGTGGACAATGTGCGCTATTTCGAGAAGCGCATCGTCACGCTGGACTGGGTTGAGCCGGACCGTTTCATCACCAGCGAAAAGAAGAACGTGCTGGTGGATTCCTTCGTCAAATGGCGCATCATCGACCCTGCCAGGTATTATGTTTCGGTCCGTGGCGACGAGAAGCAGGCCGAAGCGCGTCTGTCGCAGGTGGTTAATGACGGGCTGCGCGCGGAGTTCGGCAAGCGTACCATTCATGACGTGATTTCCGGCGAGCGCGCCAAAATCATGGATATCCTGCGCGACAAGGCTGACCGAGAGGCGCGTCAGATGGGCATCCAGGTGCTGGATGTGCGCCTGAAGCGCGTCGATTTGCCGCAAGAGGTCAGCGATTCGGTGTATCAGCGTATGGAGGCGGAGCGCAAGCGCGTCGCCAACGATTTGCGCTCGCAAGGGGCCGGGGCCGCTGAGAAAATCCGCGCCGATGCCGATAAGCAGCGCGAAGTGATTCTCGCCGAGGCTTTCCGTGAAGCCCAGCGCATCAAGGGCGAAGGCGATGCCAGGGCTTCCGAAATCTATGCTTCAGCCTACAGCCGCAACCCCGAGTTCTATGCGTTCTACCGCAGTCTGGAAGCCTACCGCAACAGCTTCCGCAGCAAGGCTGACGTGTTGGTCCTTGATCCCAGTTCCGAGTTCTTCAAGTATCTGAAGGACGCCGGTGGCCGTAAATAGGGGCATAGTTCTTGAACAACAGTCTGATGCTGGCGTTCGGCCTGATGCTGGTGCTTGAGGGTGTACTGCCGTTATTGGCGCCTGCGTCCTGGCGCCAGACTTTTCGCCGCATGATAGAGCTCAACGATGGCCAGCTGCGATTTATCGGACTGGCGTCGATGCTGGGCGGCTTGTTGATTATTTTGATGGCGAGCTGACAAACAATAATCATGCGTCATTGGATACTTCCAGAATATATCGAAGACGTGCTGCCGGCCGAGGCGCGTCGCATCGAATTGCTGCGCCGCCAATTGCTGGACCTGTTCCACATTCATGGCTATCAGTATGTCATTCCGCCGCTGCTCGAATACCTTGAGTCGCTGACCACGGGGGTAGGGCACGATCTCGATTTACTGACTTTCAAGGTAGTGGATCAACTGTCCGGCCGCCTGATGGGGGTGCGTTCCGACATTACGCCGCAGGCGGCACGTATCGATGCCCATCTGTTGAACCAGCAGGGGATTACCCGCCTATGCTATGCCGGCAGCGTGTTGCGTACCCAGCCGGGCGGCACCGCGCAGACGCGCGAACCGTTGCAGTTGGGTGCCGAGCTGTTCGGTCATGTGGGAATCGAAAGCGATCTGGAAATCCAGCAATTGCTGGTGCAGGCTTTGCAGCTGGCCGGCATCCGCAAGCCGCACATCGATTTCAGCCATGTCGCCATTTTCCGTGCCTTGGTGAGCCGTGCCGGTATCAATACCGAACTGGAGACTGAAATGTTCGCGGCACTGCAAGCCAAGGATGGCAGTGCATTAGGGGAAATGACGCATGGCCTGGATGCGCAGACGCGGCAGGCATTGCTGACCTTGCCCTCGCTTTACGGGGACATGGCTGTATTGCAGGAAGCCCAGCAACGACTGCCGCAATTCGCGGAAATCAAGCAGGCGCTGCAGGATTTGAAGCATGCGGCGCAGCGATTGGTTGATCTGGATGTGGAAGTGAGTTTCGACCTTGCGGAATTGCGTGGTTACCATTACCACAGCGGCATGGTGTTTGCGGCATATGCTGAAGGTTATGCAGGCGCGCTGGCCCAGGGCGGGCGTTACGACGAAGTGGGGCAGTCGTTCGGCCGGCCGCGTCCGGCAACCGGTTTCAGCATGGATATGCGGGCATTGATCGGTATCATGGCTGCCGCCGAACCGGCGCGCGGCATATGGGCGCCGTATTCTGACGATGCCGCTCTCGGCCGCAAGGTAGGTGAACTGCGCACTGCGGGCGAGGTGGTGGTGGTCGAGTTGCCGGGGCATGAGGCCCATCGCGCGGAGCTCAACTGCGACCGCATGCTGGTTAAAAACGACAAGGGCTGGGAAGTCGTTCCCGCCGATAACAAAGGCTGAACATGGGCAAGAATGTAGTCGTCATCGGTACCCAGTGGGGCGATGAGGGAAAAGGCAAAATCGTTGACTGGCTGACCGACCATGCGCAGGGCGTGGTGCGCTTTCAGGGAGGCCACAATGCCGGCCATACGCTGGTGATCGGGCAGGGTGCGCAGCAGCGCGAATATAAATTGAATCTGGTACCGTCCGGCATCGTGCGCGAAGGCGTGCGCTGCTATATCGGCAACGGCGTGGTGCTGGATGCCGGGCATCTGCTGGAGGAAATCGGCGGACTGGAGGCGGTCGGCCTGGAAGTACGCAACCGGCTGATGATCAGCCCGGGCTGCCCGTTGATCTTTGGCTATCACGTCAGCCTGGACCGCGCGCGCGAAGCCGCCCGCAGCCAGGGCAAGAAGATAGGCACCACCGGCAAGGGTATCGGCCCCACCTACGAAGACAAGGTCGCCCGCCGCGCGCTGCGTGTTTACGATTTATTCTACCCCGACCGCTTTGCCGAAAAGCTGCGCGAGGTGCTGGATTACCACAATTTCGTCCTGACCCGTCACCTGAACGCCGAAGCTGTGGATTATCAGGCGCAGCTCGATGCGGCGATGCGGCATGCCGAAAGCCTGCGTCCGCTGGTGGCCGACGTGTCCGCCGCGCTGTACGATGCCCACAAGGCAGGCGACAACCTGCTGTTCGAAGGCGCGCAGGGCACCTTGCTCGACATCGACCATGGCACTTATCCCTATGTCACCTCGTCCAATTGCGTCGCCGGGCAGGCTTCCGCCGGAGCGGGCGTCGGCCCGAACATGCTGCACTACGTGCTCGGCATCACCAAGGCCTACTGTACGCGCGTGGGCGGCGGGCCGTTCCCCAGCGAACTGGATATCGAAACCGATGCCACGCCCGGACACCAGATGTCGGACAAGGGCCGCGAAATCGGCACCGTCACCAAGCGCAAGCGCCGCTGCGGCTGGTTCGACGCCGCCGCGTTGCGCCGTTCCGCCCGCATCAACGGCGTGACCGGTTTGTGCATCACCAAGCTGGACGTGCTGGACGGCATTGCGGAACTGGAGATCTGTACCGGCTACAAGCTGGACGGCAAGGTAGTGGACCTGCTGCCGGTGGGGGCCGAGGACGTCGCGCGTTGCGAGCCGATTTACGAAGTGATGCCAGGTTGGCAGGAGAATACGTTCGGCGTCAAACGCTGGGAAGACCTGCCGGCCAATGCCCGTGCCTATCTGAAGCGCCTGGAGGCGTTGTGCGAAGTGCCGGTGGATATCGTCTCTACCGGTCCGGAGCGCGACGAGACCATCGTGCTGCGCCACCCGTTCGGAGTTTAAGCCGTGAGTGCGCCTGAAAAAAAACGTCTGGCCTGGGCTTTGACGGGGTCCGGGCATTATCTGCGTGAATGCCTGGATATCATCCAAAAGCTCGAGGATGTAGATCTGTTCCTGAGCAAAGCCGCAGCCGAGATCCTGCAGCAATACGGCTACACGCATAACGTGGGGCGCGTGTTCCATGACAAGACCGCCAGTTCGGTCCCGGTCGAGTTCTTCTACCAGGGGGTCTACCATACCGTAGTGCTGGCCCCGACCAGCTCCAATACCGTCGCCAAGATGGTGTGCGGCATTTCCGACAATCTGGTGACCAACATCTTTGCCCAGGCGGGCAAGTGCCGGATTCCCACCATTGTATTCGCCTGCGATACCGCGCCGGAACTGGAGTCCGACGCGCCGCGAGACCATGTGGTCAAGGTCTGGCCGCGCCGCATTGACCTCGAGAACATGGAAAAGCTCAAGAGCTTCGAGCAAACTACCGTCGCCGCCGACATGCAGGAGCTTGAAGCGGCCATCAAGGTCCGGCTGGCATGTCTGCCAACATCCTCTTCCTGACCGGCAAGCTGGCCGAGAACAGCCTGAATAAAGTGCTGGCCGGCATTCAGCCGGCCGATTTCGAGTACCAGGTGGCCCAGCTTGGCATCAGCGTCGCGGCGCTGATGACCCCGGAATTCATCGCCCGCCGCCTGTCGGACGCGCGCGGCGCCGACCGCATCGTGATCCCCGGCCTGTGCCGCGGCGATTTGGCGCCCCTGGTCGAAAAATACGGCGTGCCGGTAGAGCGCGGGCCGGAGGATTTGAAGGATCTGCCCCAGTATTTCGGGCATGGCGGCAAGGCGCCCGACCTGTCGCGCTATGCCACCCGCATTTTCGCTGAAATCGTCGAGGCCACCGAGCTAACGGTCGAGCAAATCGTCGCCCGCGCCGAGCGCTACCGCGCCCAGGGCGCGAACGTGATCGATCTCGGCTGCCTGCCCAATACGCCGTTTCCCCATATGGAAGACGCGATACGCGCATTGCAGTCGCTGGGCATGCAGGTCAGCGTCGATTCGCTGAACAGCGACGATCTGTTGCGTGCCGGGCACGCCGGCGCGGACTATCTGCTGAGTCTGACCGAAAAGACGCTGTGGATCGCCGATGAGGTACCCTCCACGCCGGTGCTGATCCCCGCGAAAGCCGGCAGCCTGCCGTCGCTCTACCGCGCCATTGACGGCATGCAGAAGAAGGGCCGGGCGTTTCTCGCCGATCCGATTCTCGACCCTATTCCATTTGGTCTGGCCGAATCCATCGTCCGCTATCACCGATTGCGCAAGCGCTATCCAGATATAGCCATCATGATGGGCATAGGCAACCTGACCGAGCTGACAGACGCCGATACCGCCGGCATCAACGCGATGCTGTTCGGTATCATCGCCGAATTGCGCATCAATGCCGTTCTCACCACTGCGGTCAGTCCGCACGCGAGCAACGCCGTGGCCGAAGCCGACGTGGCGCGGCGCGTGATGTTCGCCGCCGAAGAAGACCGCCGGCTGCCGCGCGATTACTCCAACGGCCTGCTCGGTCTGCACGATAGGCGGCCGTTCCCCTATACGCCTGAAGAGATCGAAGAGTTTGCGGCGCAGGTCAAGGATTCCAACTTCCGCATCCAGGTGAGCGAGAACGGCGTGCATATCTACAATCGCGACGGGCTGCATTGCGATATTGACCCGTTTCGGCTGTATCCCTTGCTGGATGTCGATGACGATGCTTCCCACGCGTTCTATCTGGGGGTGGAGCTGGCGCGTGCGCAAATCGCCTGGCAACTGAAAAAACGCTATGCCCAGGACGAGGAGCTGCACTGGGGCTGCAACACCGTCGCGCCCGACCCGCGCGGCCGCGTCGAACACCGCGAGGCCGCGCTCAAGAAGAAAAAAGCCGCCAAACCATGATCTTCGAAACCATAGTCACCACCACCAATGCCGATGGCAGCCCGCATGTCGCGCCATTCGGCGTACGCGAGTGGGACGGCATGGTACTGATCGCGCCATTCCGCCCTTCGGCCAGCCTAGATAACCTGCTGCGGGGTCGCTGTGCCGTGCTTAATCTGACCGACGACGTGCGCATATTCGCCGGCAGCCTGACAGGGCGCCGTGATTGGCCGGTGCAGCATGCAGAGCGAATCGACGGCTGGGTGCTGGAAGGGGCGCTGGCACACCGCGAGCTGGAGCTGGCGGAAATCAGGGATGACGCAACCAGGCCGGAACTGCTGTTCCGGGTAGTGCACGAACGGATGTATGCACCGTTTCGCGGCTTCAACCGGGCGCAGGCAGCGGTGATCGAAGCCTCCGTGCTGGTCAGCCGGCTGCATCTGCTGCCGGCGGAAAAAATCGATGCCGAACTAAAATATCTTGCCATCGCCATCGAAAAAACCGCCGGCGAGCGGGAGCTGCAGGCATGGGGATGGCTGATGGAGAAAATCGAGAATTTTCGCGCGGAGCAGGCCGGGAGCAATCAGGCATGACGGGAGTTCTGGCAAGCGTCACCAACGTCGACGAGGCGCGCATTGCGCTGGAGGCCGGCGCCGATATTATCGATTTGAAAAACCCGTCTCAAGGGGCATTGGGTGCATTGCCGGTTTCAGTCATCGAGCAGGTCGTACGTTTTATCGATGGGCGCAAACCGGTAAGCGCCACTATAGGCGATTTGCCGATGCAGCCCGCTATTCTGTGCCAGGCAGTCGAAAACACGGTTGATACGGGTGTGGATATCGTCAAAGTCGGCTTTTTTGGCAAGGACGGGCATGCCGAATGCGCCCAGGCATTGGCTCCTGTGATAAGTCGCGGCATTAAAACCGTAGCCGTCATGTTTGCCGATCAGGAGCCGGATTTTTCATTACTGCCGGTATTTGCCGCCTCCGGATTTTACGGGGCCATGCTGGACACCGCCGATAAAACTGCCGGGGGGCTTCTGTCCTGGCTGGACGAGGCTCGCTTGCGGGACTTCGTCGGCATGTCGCACAACCACGGCTTGCTTACCGGGCTGGCCGGGTCGTTGCGTGAAACCGATATTGCGGCATTGGCATTATTGGGGGCGGACTACCTCGGATTTCGCGGCGCCCTGTGCAGCAATCATCGACGGCAGGCTGCCCTGGACCCCGTTCGCATGAGTTTTATCTCTCGGTCTGTTGCATTTGTGCAACAGACCGAATACGTCAATGACTGAGTCGTTGCAAACTCCTAACGTCTTGCGTATAGTCTGACGGAACTAACAAAAGAAGGGGTGTGACGATATGAAAACAAAACTGGTTGGCCTTGCCCTGGCAGGCGTTTTTTGCGCCACCAGCGCGGCAATGGCGGACGATGCATATCAGGGCTCCTGGTATGCGGTTCCCGGCATCGGCATCATGCATAGCGACAGCGATCTCAAGGCTGACAATAATTCTGCCGCCTATAGTTTGCGCCTGGGCAAGGAAATCAGCGAACATTGGGATGTGCAGTTGGGTTTGAGCCATTCAAAGGCTGACGAGGACAGTTCCCGTTACACGAGCGGTAACTACAAGCAAACCCTGTTCGGCCTGGATGCCTTGTACATGTTCAGTCGCGACAAGTTCCGTCCGTTCGTGCTGGCCGGTTTCGGTGCAGCACGCAACAAGATCAATTACACCGGCAGCGGCAATCCCCATGGTAGCAATACCTCATGGATGGGTAACGTGGGCGCCGGTTTCCAGTACTTCTTCACCGACAATATCGGACTGCAAGCCGACATACGCGAAGTGTGGAGTCGTGCCGAAGATGATAACCGCCGGTTGTTCGGCAACGACAGGAAGGAAACCGTCGGAAATACTTATCTGAATCTGGGCGTAGTGTTCAACTTTGGCGTGCCGAAAAAAGCGGTAGCGGCTGAACCGGTCGCCGCACCGGCGCCCGAGCTGGCGGAAGTGGCTCCCAGCAACGAAGAGCCGTTACCGAAATTATATGACGAGTCTCAGCAACCCGCGCCGGAGCCGGTCGGCCCCAATGAGCCGGCATTCGTCAAAATGACGCTGCAAGCTGAAGTACTCTTCGGTTTTGACAAAGACGCGCTGACCAACGAAGGCAAGAAAATTCTGGATGCCGAAGTTGTCGAAAAAATGAAGGCTCATCCAGAAGTCGAACTGGTGCTGATTAGCGGTCATACCGACCGTATTGGCGATGAGAAGTACAACCAGAAGCTTTCCGAGCGCCGCGCCAATGCGGTGAAAAAATACCTGATGACGCAGGGCATCGAAGAGAAGCGCCTGCATGCAATCGGCAAGGGTGAAACGATGCCTGTCGTGGATTGCAAGGGTGTGCGCGGCAAGAAGTTGATCCAATGCCTGCAGCCCAATCGCCGTGTCGTGGTAGAAATCGAGGCACAGCGGCAGGTAGCTCCGTAAAACTGGCTGATAATCTGAAAAAGCCCCGCTGGTCGGGGCTTTTTTTTGTGGACAAGCTCTTAAGGCAAGTAATGCCAGAATTGCAATTAATCGATCTACTGATAGTACCGCAATGGATAGTGCCGATTTATCCGCGCGCCACGGTTCTGGAGGAGCATGCGGTTGCGGTGAGAGACGGGCTCATCCTGGACATTTTGCCGTTGTCCGAAGCCCGGCGGAGCTATACTCAGGCAGAGAGCGTTTTTCTGCCCGGCCACGCGCTGATGCCGGGCCTGATCAATCTGCATACGCATGCGGCCATGAGCCTGATGCGCGGCTTGGCGGACGATCTGCCGCTGATGCGCTGGCTGAACGAGCGTATCTGGCCTGCTGAATCCTCATTCGCGTCGGAAAAGTTCGTGCATGATGGCACGCTGCTGGCCTGCGCTGAAATGCTGCGCGGGGGAACAACCTGTTTCTCCGACATGTACTTTTACCCCGGCGCGGCGGCCGCCGCGGTGGAACGGGCCGGCATGCGTGCCTGCCTGGGACTGGCAGTGCTGGATTTTCCCACTCCTTATGCCGCCGATGCCGATGACTACCTGAACAAGGGACTGGCAGCACGCGATGCGTTGCGCAACAGTTCGCATGTCACCACATGTCTGGCACCCCATGCGCCCTATACGGTCAGCGATCGTACTTTTGAAAAAGTGCTGACCTATGCGGAACAACTCAATCTGAATATTCATACCCATCTGCACGAAACACACGACGAACTCGCTCAGAGCAAGAAACAGCACGGCATGCGCCCATTGCAGCGCATGGCCGGGCTGGGGCTGCTGGGGCCCGGCCTGATAGCCGCGCACGGGGTGCATTTGACGACTGGCGAGATCGAACTGCTGGCAGAGCGGGGTTGTCATATTGCACACTGCCCGACTTCGAACTTGAAGCTCGCAAGCGGTACGGCACCTGTAACTGCGCTGCTGGAAAAGGGCGTCAATGTCGGGCTGGGAAGCGACGGTGCCGCCAGCAATAATCGTCTTGATATGTTCGGTGAAATGCGCCTGGCGGCCTTGCTTGCCAAGGGCAGCAGTGGCAATGCGGAAACCTTGCCAGCCTGGCAGGCGATGGAGATGGCTACCATCAATGCGGCGCGTGCATTGGGCATGGATGAGCAGATTGGCACTCTGCAACCCGGCAAATATGCGGATATGGTCGCACTGGATTTGAACTGTCTGGAAACCCAACCCTGCTATGACGTCATATCTCATCTGGTATATACGGCAGGGCGTGAACAGGTTAGCCATGTATGGGTTGCCGGAGAACCAGTATTGAAGGACGGCCAGCTTTTAAGCTTGGATCCAAAAGAAATTCTGGAAAGGACGAAAGCATGGCAGAAACGCTTGCGAACAACACATTGAACGCAGACCCGCAGGAGCTGGAAAAATTTGCCGCGCTGGCGCATCGCTGGTGGGATGCCGAAAGCGAGTTTAAGCCTTTGCACGATATCAATCCGCTACGCCTCGATTATATCGATCGCATCGCCGGTCTGAAGGGAAAAACGGTGCTGGACGTCGGCTGCGGGGGCGGCATTCTGTCGGAAGCGATGGCGCTGCGCGGTGCTCAGGTGACGGGCATAGACCTCGGCGAGAAGGCGCTGAAGGTGGCGCAGCTGCATCGCCTGGAAAGCGGAGTCGGCGTCGATTACCGTCTGGTATCCGTCGAGGCCATGGCCGCGGAGCGGCCTGCGGGTTTCGATGTGGTGGCCTGCATGGAGCTGCTCGAGCATGTGCCCGACCCGGCTGCGGTAGTTGCCGCCTGCAGTATGCTGGTCAAGCCGGGCGGGCATGTATTCCTTTCCACCATCAACCGGAATCCAAAATCCTATCTGTTTGCCGTGATCGGCGCAGAATACGTGCTCAAGCTGTTGCCGCGCGGCACGCATGAATATGGGAAATTCATCAAGCCTTCGGAGCTTTCCGCCTGTTGCCGTCAAGCCGGGCTGGAGGTATCCGACCTTGCCGGCATGAGCTACAACCTGCTCACCAAGCGCTACTGGCTGGATAAGGACATTTCCGTCAATTACCTCATCCACGCAGTCAAGCCTTGAAATTGAAAACGGTATTGTTTGATCTGGACGGCACGCTGGCCGATACCGCGCCCGACCTTGGCCGTGCATTGAATCTGCAGCGCGCGCGCCACGGTTTGCCGTCGCTGCCCGATGACGTCATCAGGCCCCATGCCTCTCACGGCTCGCGTGGCCTGCTAGGCATCGGTTTCGGCATCGGGCCGGAAGATGCCTCGTTTGCCGCAATGCGGGAAGAATATTTGGGCTTGTATGACGAAGTGTTCTGTCAGCACCCCATCTTGTTCGACGGCATGGCTGAATTGCTGTCCGAGATCGAAGCCAGGCATCTGCGATGGGGCGTGGTGACCAACAAGCCGCGCCGATTTACTCTGCCGCTGATGGAAAAGCTGGGGCTGAACAAGCGCGCAGCCAGTATCGTAAGCGGCGATGACTGCGAACATCCAAAGCCGTACCCGGACACATTGCTTCTGGCCAGCAAGCAGGCCGGCGTCGCCCCTTCCAGCTGTATTTATGTCGGCGATGCCGAGCGCGATGTCATTGCAGGAAAAGCGGCAGGAATGCGCACCCTGGTGGCGATCTACGGGTATCTTGGCGACGGCGACAAGCCGGAAGAGTGGGGCGCCCAGGGGATGATTTCGACGCCGCTCGATTTGCTGCGCAATTTACCGTAGCGAGCGCCGCTCCAGCATCGCCTGCGCCAGCGTGCCGACATCGACATGTTCGATCTCGCCGCCCATCGGCAGCCCACGGGCGATACGGCTGACTTTCAGGCCGCGCGCTTTGAGCAGTTCTCCCACGTAGTGCGCGGTGGCTTCGCCCTCGACGGTATAGTTGGTGGCGAGGATAACCTCCTGGGTTTCGCCGTCCTGGGCGCGTTTCAGCAGGCGATCAAGGTGGATTTCCTTAGGCCCGACACCGTCCAGCGGCGAGAGCCGGCCCATCAGCACGAAATACATACCGGAATAGGTCTGGGTCTGCTCCAGCATCATGAGGTCGGTGGGCATTTCCACCACGCACAGCTGATGCGCGTCGCGTTTTCCGGACGCGCATAGCTCGCAGATTTCAGTTTCGCTAAAGTTGTTGCACTTCTGGCAATGGCGTATCCGTTGCAGCGAGTTTTGCAGGCTCTGGGCGAGATGCTGGGCACCGGCTCGGTCGCGCTGCAGCAAATGGTAAGCCATGCGCTGCGCCGATTTCGGTCCGACGCCGGGCAGGCAGCGCAGGGCTTCGATCAGTTGGTCTAGCGCAGAGGGATTATTCATGAAGAGGGCTAATCTCTCTAGCCTCTGGTCTCTTTAATTTCAGAACGGCAGTTTCATTCCGGGCGGCAAAGGCATGCCAGCCGTAAGCTTCCCCATCTTCTCCTGACTGGTGGCTTCAGCCAGGCGCACCGCGTCATTTATCGCGGCGGCGATCAGGTCCTCCAGCATGTCTTTGTCGTCAACCAGCAGACTGGGGTCGATTTTCACTCGTTTTACATTGTTGCGGCAGGTCATGACCACTTTGACCAACCCATTGCCTGCCTGGCCTTCGACCTCGATGCTGCCCAGTTCCTCCTGGGCTTTTGTCATGTTCTCCTGCATTTTCTGGGCCTGTTTCATCAGGTTGCCCAAGCCGCCTTTCATCATGTCGCTTGCTCCTACTGTATGGGTTTGATGCTGGAAGGGTTGACGGCGGCGCCAAAAGTTTCCATCAAATCCCTTACAAAAGGATCGGTGCGTATGGATTCTTCCGCATGCGCCTGACGCTTTGCCTTTTCCTGCGAAAGTTGTGCTGCCGGGGTGTTGCCGCTGCCGCCAATGGCTATGCTGATCTTCAGGTTGCCGAAGCGTTCTTTCAACGCATTTTTCAGCATTTCCTGATAACGCGGCTCCAGCAGATGTTTTTGTGATTCGCGAACGCATAGCGATAGGCCTTGTCCGTCGGACGGAACCAGCTCGCAGTTTTGCGCCAGGGTCTTGGCAAAGCCGGGTTTCAAGCCATCTACAAAGCTGCGCCAGTCGCCGCTGAACCTGCTGGGCTCAGTGTTTTGTGCCTGTTGCGCGCTGAGAGTGGTGTTAAGTTTTTCTTCGGGCTGTTTTTCGTTGCGTAGCGGTTCCGCACGTGGTTCGTTTGCGATGGGGATGGATACTGTACGCTCCGCCGCCGGGGGCTGAGGCTGATACGCGGTCGACTGTTCCGACGGCGCAAAAGCGAGCATGCGCAACAATGTCATCGTGAAGCCGGCGAATTCATCCGGGGCCAGGGCGAGATCGCGTCGACCCAGTGTGGCGATCTGGTAATACAGCTGTGCCTGTTCTGGCGACATGTGTCGCGATAGTTCCACGATACGCGCGCGCTCCGGAAGATCGGCGGGGATGGCTTGCGGTACGGCCTGCATCAGGGCGATCTGATGCAATAACGCGGCGAGTTCCTGCAAGGCTGCGTCGAGCGCCAGGCTGCGCTCTTCCATCGCCTCGGCCTGGCGGATAAGCGCCTGACCATCCTGCGCCACCAATGCTTCCAGCAATGCGAACAGATAACTCTGGTCGATGGCGCCCAGCATGGCGCGTACTTCCTGCTCGTGCACGCTGCCGCTGCCATAGGCAATGGCCTGATCCAGCAACGACAGCGCGTCACGCATGCTGCCTTCCGCAGCGCGCGACAGCAGTTGCAGGGCGACCGGTTCGGCGGAAATGGCTTCCTGGTCGAGGATATGCTGCAGATGTCCGGCGATATTGGCCGGCCCCATCTGCTTGAGATTGAACTGCAGGCAGCGTGACAGCACCGTCACCGGCACTTTCTGCGGGTCGGTGGTGGCCAGGATGAACTTGACGTGCGCGGGCGGTTCTTCCAGTGTCTTCAGCATCGCGTTGAACGCCGAGCGCGACAGCATATGCACTTCGTCGATGATGTAGACCTTGAAGCGGCCCGAAGTTGGAGCGTATTGAGCATTTTCCAGTAATTCGCGCATCGCATCCACCTGGGTGTTGGATGCGGCATCCACTTCGATCAAGTCGACGAAGCGGCCTTTGTCGATTTCGAGGCAGGCCGTGCATTGTCCGCACGGGGTGGGGGTGATGCCGGTTTCGCAGTTGAGCGCCTTGGCGACAATGCGGGCGAGGGTGGTTTTGCCCACCCCGCGGGTGCCGGTAAAAAGATAAGCATGATGCAGGCGCTGCTGTTCCAGCGCGTTGGACAAGGCCCGCACCACATGTTCCTGCCCGACAACCTGTTCAAAGGCTTTGGGGCGCCATTTTCGGGCGAGTACCTGGTAGCTCATGCGGGTGTCTTGGATAAGAATATCATCGCAACTTTAGCCGAATCGGCTACCGAAAAGAAGTGGCGAACACTTGAATTAAAGTGGCGAGCCTTTGCCCCGGCACTTGCTTGAATAACTGTGGCTGCTTCCTTCCGGATCTGACCAGGTTGGCTATCTTGCAATGCGGGGAGGCCCGCCGCAGCTATTCTAACCCATCCCGTGCCGGAATGGCAGCGAGATAATATCTTTCGTTATATTTTTATGTATACAGGCAGCTTTCCATGATTTTTCCTGAAAGTTCGTTGTATTTAAAAAAACAATACGCTTTGTTAATTAATAACTGGTATTAAAACAAGGGTCTTAGGAAGCTAAAGCGGATTTATTCGTAAGAGTTTGAGTACTTCAAGGTAAAGATTATCACGGCGATGGTTGAATCGAAAT
>NZ_DASXVH010000046.1:0-42657 GCF_036504375.1 Novimethylophilus sp. | reverse complement strand
GACGGCGACAGTCAGCCCCTGCGGGATTAGCCAGTGAGCATGGATGACATCAATATGGGTTCGCCGCAGTACTCGGCATATCGCCGTTAATTGGCTGACAAAGAAACAGGGCAGCAATAAGTAACGCCAGCGATTTTGTTTGAGATTGGGCAGAATGCCGCCTTGATAGGTCAGCCGCTCCCAGCGAGAGAAGAAATAACGAAAGCGCACCACCTCGACGCCGTCCATGATTTCATGACACTGAGCACCCGCCGCATGAGGAGCCAGCACGATAACGTGGAATTGATCCGCCAGACGCCGGCAGAGTTCAAAAACAAATGGTGGCTCCCTGTCGCCTTGCCAGCGCGGGAAGGTGGAAGTCAGTACCAAGAGCCGTTTTTTATCGCTCACTGTCCCGGTAATTCAACGAGGTAATCTGTTCCGACACCAACCCGATCAGAAAAATCAATATGGAGGCGATGAAAAGCAAGGCACTCATATTGGTAAACCGATGAATGGTAAGAAAACTATGCAGATAGTTGCCGAGTCCCAGCAGCATGAACAGTAGACTAATGGGGAAAAATATCTTGAGCGGTGAATAAAGCGTGCCCACCCTGAAGATGATCAACAGAAATCGCACTCCATCTCGCGCGATACGCAGATGACTTTTGCCAATTCGCTTTGGCGCATGGATAGGGACATACGCCACTGGATAGCCAGCCCGGAAAAAACCCATGGTAATCGTGGTCGGATACGAGAATCCGTTCGGCAACAGATAGAGAAATTTGCGGAATTTCTCCGCCCGCACGGCACGAAAGCCCGAGGTAAGGTCAGCCACTTTATGCCCCACCATCCAGGTTGCCAACCGATTGTAGAAGCCATTGGCAAGAGAGCGGTGCATGCCGGCCTGGGAGCCATTGCCACGCGCTCCGACGACCATATCGTAGCCTGCGTTGAGCTTTTCCAGCAGGCGGGGAATATCCTGCGGCTGGTGCTGGCCGTCAGCATCCATGAACAGCATGATAGCTCCCTGTGCAGCACGCGCTCCTGTTTTAACGGCTGCGCCGTTACCCAGACTGTGAGGATGAGAGATCACTCTGACATTGTTCTGGCGGCAAATTGCCACGGTCTCGTCATGCGATCCGTCGTCAATGACGACAACCTCGGCTTCCGGACATATTGCGCCGATAGCGGGCAGCAAGCTTTGCAAGCCATGAGCCTCATTTTTCGCCGGAATGACGATGGAAATTTTAGCGGTCATTTTTCTTTGGTGATTTGCCGTGCCTTGATGTCGGCAAGTTGCTTTTCAAGCTCAGCAATTGTTGTTGTGTGCTTTCTTTGTGTATCCATCGTGCGCGCTTTCTGAATTTCTATATCCGCTTCATCAGGTCGCTGCAATGCGGTCAGAAATTTTATTAGAGCGAAGCGGTATTCCAAATCATAAGGCGATAAATCCGCCATTTCATGCATGACAGCAAGCGCCCCCGGGTAGTCACGCTTTACATTGATCAAATATGAACTCAGCGCAAACAATATTTTGGATCGATTTTGGCCGGTTGCCGTTGGATTGCGCAAAGCAGCCATCAACAATGCCTCAATTTCTATATCGGGCAACTTGCAGCGTCCTTGCAATTGGCAATTGGTGAGACTGATAAGCTTGTCACTCGTTATCGCAGCATAGGGGGCATGCTCAAGCCGATATGCCATATCTTTAAGCCAATTGGAATCAATAATTCTGGCGGTGCTCGCATTCAACATGATCAACCCAAACAGTCCGCCAACGTCATTAATATCAAGTTTCACTGCATTTTCATAGTATTGCTGAGAAAGTTGATAATACATTTCTGTTCCAGCCGGGTCGTTCGCGGTCATGTTGCTGTAAATAGACCCCATTTCAACATTACTCCTGACTGAATTGGGATGATGCTCCACTTGTGCGTGAAAAAGATCATATGGATTCGACCATTCATTTGCGCGGGAAAAGGTGTTAAAAGAAAAAAGACTGATGAGTAGTATGGCAACTATTTGTCGTAAACGCAGGATATTCAAGTAGCGCAACGGGTAGAGCAAATAAAAAAACAGCATAAGCAGAATGCCATACATCGGAAGGTAGTTGCGATGTTCGTAAGCAATATCCAATGGAAATATCGTCGATTCAAGAGTGTGCCCAGCAAAAAAGAACAGTAAGCCAAACGCAATGAGAGGTGCCTTTTTGCGAATAACAAATGACAACCCCAGAAGAGTCAGAATTCCGGCGAGCGAAAATATTGTGCTAACCGGCTTGAACAGCCCGCGTGAATTGACAATATCGTCGTGATACAGGCCCATTTGAGCATTACTTGGAAGAATGATTTGCCACAAGTAAAACCACAATACGCGCGCCTCGGTCATCAAGCGCTCAATGAGTGAGAAAGTCCTGTTGCTGTACCCGGCCAGGAGCCACTGCGGATGCATCACGATATAAACGAGCATGGCAACTATGGGAATGGCGGCAAAGCAAATATAAAAACCCAGAAGAATGTTGCGTGCAACAGGCTTTTCGGCATAGAAATTAAAAAATACAATTTCCGCAGCCAGCATGAACACCGGGAGTAGTGCGCCAGTCTCCTTGCTTAATATGGCTAATGGTGTGAACAGCAGAAAACTTGCAAAAACCGGAACAGCTCCGCCCGCCCCTTCATAGAGGCGGATTCTGCCCCAAAAGAAAAGTGCCAACCCCCAAATACTAAAAAACGCACTCAGGCTGGTCATTCGCTGTACGACATACAGTACGCCAGTGAGGTTGAATGGGTGCAAAAGCCATGCGGCGGCCACTGCCAAACTGATCACCTGTATGTGTGTGGCGGCAAGACCAGGCTGAAATTGTTTCCGGTAAAAATCCAGCAATAGCAACGTCAGGATAAAAATTCCCAGCCCATTGGCTAGGTGAATAATCAGGTTGGTGAGCTTGAAATAAAACGGATTGAGCCCGGCCGCATGATAATTGAGGGCGAAGCTAACCAAGCTAAGAGGCCGCCCTAACGCGCTGCTGGCGCTTGAAACTCCTGCCTTGATGAGAGTGTGCGGCTTGACATCCTGAATCGCAATGTAGCTGTTGCGCTCTATATTTGGTATGTCGTCAAATACGAATGGCCCGGACAGGCCGGGGTAATAAATAACAAATGTTAGAGCCAGGATAAACAACAGTAATACGGCGAGGATTAAAGGTCTCGATCCTGCGTATAGGGTTGTTGGCATTCATTAGTCCCAAGTAACGGCTTTACGAACCTGCACGGGAAGGGTTATTTCGGAAGGTTGCGATTGATATAAAAAGGGGGCAACAGCCCCCTTTTTAAGTTAAGCCTTCTCAGCTATCGCTTTAAGACTTAGGCAGATACTTCGTCGGGAAGGCACCAGATACGGAAGGTACCCATGTCATGCCGGTCGCAGCTTGGCACGTACCAGTCCATAGCACGCCTCCTGAAACTCCCGCTATCGGAGTAGTGCCACCCACAGTAGCTAAAACCGTCCCTGAGGTAGCACTAACACCTGTCGCCAGGACGCTTGCAGTGTATTTGCCTGTAATTGTATTAGAAGCACTAAGGCCAAGAGTACCATTCGCGGCGGTATTGTTGCCTGCGGTGGCAAGAGTGCCGTCGCTGCAAGCTACACCCAACGCCGTCATCGCCGGACTGGCAAGACTGGTCATTTCTTGAAGTTTAGCCTTGATGGTGTAATCCTGATAAGCCGGAATCGCCACCGCAGCCAGAATACCGATAATCGCGACCACGATCATCAGTTCGATCAGGGTGAAACCCTGTTGTGCTTTCTTCATCATCATTAAGACCCCTTTGAAAGTTTGAATTCAAACGAACGGATAGCTCGCGTTCGAGCAATATAGCAGCAAATGATGTGCCCGATCAGGCATTAAACAATAATCTATTGATTTTTAGCATATTTAAAAACAAAAAGCGGCAGTTGCCGCTTTTCATCTGACTCATGAGTGACAAAAATCGTCACATGCTGTCAATTATTTACCTTCCGCAACCCTCTTCAGGTTGGCCAAACCGCTGTCGAACACCCCGGTGACAGCCTTGATCGCGGATTTGTCGTCCTGACCTTCCGGAATCGGCGGGTTGAGGCGGTATTTGCGGTAGAAGCGGGCCATCCAGGTGACGGTGGTCTCGCCTGCGCCCGGGCCGGCCTTGACGGTGATGACGGAGTTGTAGTCGCCCACCGGCAGCACGCCTTCGACGATTTCATACTTGAGCTTCATGTCGGCATCGCTGCTCGATTTCAGCTTTTCGTAAATGGTGCCGCCGTCCTTCAGCGTCAGCAGACGGAAAGTCGCGTCCTGGCCGTTTTCATCCTTCTTGTTTTCCAGCTTGTCGCTGGCCACGGCCGGGTGCCAGTTCTGCATATTGCCGAAGTCCTTGACGAGCGCCCACACCTTGGCCGGTTCGGCCTTGATGACGACTTCCTTTTCCACTTTCTGCGGGGACGGGCCATGGGCGAAGGCGGTCAACGGCAACAAGGCAACGGCGATGATTGCGAGCAGTTTCTTCATGCAAAATTCTCCTGGTTAAATTATCTATATTTCAAAAAAACTTCAATGCGAGGCCTGGGCGATGAACTGGCCAAAAGCGCGGCTTTGACTGCCGGTTGCTATGCTTGAGGCCAGCTTGTTGCTGGCGGCATCGATCACTGAAACGGCGTTGTCGCCCCAACTGGCGACATAAATCTTGTTGGTGCCGGCATCGAAGGCGATGCCTTCGGGAACGCTGCCGACGGCTATGGTGGCAATGACCTTATTGGAATGCGCGTCAATCACGGCAACGCTGTCGCCCTGGGTATTGGTGACATACACCCGGCTGCCGTCGCGGCCGACGGCGACGCAATAGGGGTGGTCGCCAACACCGACGGTCGCGGTAACGGCATTGGTATTGGTATCGATGACGGAAACGCTGTTGGCGTAGACGTTCACTGCGTATAACAGCGTGCCTTGCGGATTCAGCACGATACCGAAAGGATGTTTGCCCACGGCAATATGGCGCGCAACCTTGCGCTCATGCAGATCCACCACAGCGATATCATTGCTGTCGCGGTTGGCTATATACAAGAAACGACCATCCCTACTCGTCAACAGACCGGCGGGCGCTTCACCGGTGGCAATTGAATAGCGCTGTTCGCCGCTGGCAGTATCCACGGCCACAACCCGATTGCTGAACCAGTCGGTCACATACAGGTCTTTGCCATCCGGACTCAGCGCCAAGCCGACCGGGGAACCGCCCAGCGCAAACTCGCGGACCACGCGATTGTGTTGCGTATCTATTACCGAGATTGATTGACTATCGACATTGGAAACATAGGCGCGTTGCTGACCGGCGGAAACCGCGATGCCGACCGGACCTTTACCGACGGCGATTGTCGCCACCACCTGATCGCGGGCGGTATCGATGACGGAAACGCTATTGCTGCCTTGATTGGTGATGTAGGCAAACGATGCATGCGCCGTCCCTGCCAAGCCAGCCATCAGCAATAGGAAAAGATGCAGGATGCGTTTCATGAAGTCGATTTGAATCATAAGGCCCAGCAACGCATCGTTGCGGGGAATGGTTGACGGCGCAGTATAAGGGGCGATGCGCGCTGTTGCAACCGCACCAGGCTTCAAATTGATGCGGAAATATGCCAGAATTGCACTAACTTTCAAGGATTTCTACATCATGATCGACCGGGACGGCTATCGCCCGAACGTAGGCATAATTCTGTGCAACCCCCGCAACGAGGTGTTCTGGGGCAAGCGCATCCGCGAGCACTCGTGGCAGTTCCCGCAAGGCGGCATCAAACAGGGCGAAAGCCCGGAGCAGGCCATGTACCGGGAACTGGAAGAGGAAGTCGGCTTGCACCCGGAGCACGTCCGCATTCTGGGACGCACCCGCGACTGGCTGCGCTACGACGTACCCACGCACTGGGTCAAACGCGAATGGCGCGGCTCCTACCGCGGGCAGAAGCAGATCTGGTTCCTGCTGCGGCTGACGGGGCGCGACACCGATGTGTCGCTACGCGCCAGTTCGCATCCGGAGTTCGACGCCTGGCGCTGGAGCGAATACTGGGTGCCGATGGAAGCAGTGATCGAGTTCAAGCGCGATGTGTACAAGCGCGCACTGAGCGAACTGGAGCCGCACCTGCACACCGATCACCATCATCATCGGCGCGACGCGGCATAATCCTTATTCGGAGCCTGTTTCTGCAAAATCGGCTCTAAAACATCCGCCAGTACCCCCGTGAATCTGGCGCGATCCTTGACATCAAGATGTGATCCATCAGGGCAGGTGAAATCCTTGAGTGCGGGGCTATATGCTGAATGCACTGCCGGCACCCCAATATTCTCTGTAAAGTAATCCCAGAACCTTGAGCGTGGATAACGCCTCTCTTCAATGTCACGAACCATCCCACTGGATGGCATAGCGACAAATATGACTTGCCCCCCGCGTGCCTTGATAGCCTCCACCAGCTGTTTAGTCGCTTGGGTTTTTAGCATGAAGTCACGGTTATCCAACGGCATTAGCTTATTGATTTCCTGAGGCAAGATTGTATTCAGATTTTTCGAGGCCGGGCTCAGACTCTTCTCCAATCCCAAGTTCCGGATCACACGTTGGTGGTAGAACTCAGGCAGTTTCACTAGGCTGTAATCGGCTGTTCTGGAACGGTCCAAATAGGTAACAAGATATTGGCGAGACCGCTCCGCCGGGATAATTCTGGTTAACAGCGTAAATAAAGGGTTCGCCCCATCCGCATAGACTCTGAATGATTCATGCAGCATTTGAGACAGGGAATTCTCTGATGTTCTGCCGAGTGGCAATGCTACTCGTGCATGCTTATTTTTTTCGTAATTTTTTTGAAAGGTGGGTGCTGCCCCATCATGGGAACCAACATTGTGGTCATAATAATCCACCAGAATCGTTCCGCGAATTGTCTGGTCGGCGGCCAAACCTTCCAGTATCGGCGTAGATGCGCTTCCATCAATAGCCAATTGCACAGGCTCCAACCCTGTTTTTTCCCGAAGCACGTCAAGATCAATGCCCAACTGAATGCGGGATGCCCCGATCAGTATGAGTGCGCGCTCGCCCAGACGGCTTGCGCGTGCCCGCTCTTTCATCCAACTAGCCTGGGAATCCAGAATAGTTGGATGGTAGCCCAGCGTCACGAGGCGAATTTCCATGAAAGACATGAATACAGCAAATATCAGTAACGCTGCCCCGAGAATCGGGATCCACGAGACACCCGGTAGTTGCCGTTCAAAACTGGAAGTAGATAAAGGAGCGCGGGTCATTGCCGGAACAAAGAAACAATCCGATTAAACAGGTAGACATTATAGCGACCTGGGCGAAGAGACCGCGCCCTGCGACAATATCTTCAAGCCGGGTATTGCGCAGAGCTATGTGCCACCGCAGCGTGGCAAGCATGGCTACCACTGCGATCATATGCTGAATATCCGGTACGGGCGGGATAGTTGTGTTCATGAGCGCCTTGGCAATTGCAATGGCTTCATTAGGTGTTTCTGCTCGGAAAGGTATCCAAGTTACCGTAATCACAATGAATGTGATGATCTCGATTAACCGCCCTTCCCCAGCAATCGGCACCGCAGCATTTCCCAGCATTTTTTTCAGAAGTCGCTCGATGAAGAGATAAACACCATGAAGTCCACCCCAAAGCACAAACATCCATGAAGCCCCATGCCATAACCCGCCGATTAGCATCGTGATCAATAGATTCCCTATTGTTCGAAACTCGCCATACCGATTTCCACCCATGGGTATATAGAGATAATCGCGCAGCCAGGTAGAAAGGGAAATATGCCAACGCCGCCAAAAGTCTGAAAAGCCTTTAGCGGCATAAGGATGGTGAAAGTTGTCCGGGAAGGAAAATCCAAAACACAAGGCCAGCCCAATGGCACATAGCGAGTATCCGCTAAAATCATAATAGATTTGCCCGGAGAAACTGAACAAGCCAGCCCATGCATCAAACGCCCCATAATGGGATGGCGCGGCATAGATTTCGTCTACCACAGGAGCAAAAATTGCATCGGCCAGCACTACTTTGACGAATAGTCCCATGCAAACGAAAGCCAGCCCCCAGCCAACTTGATTCTGGGTCGGCAATTTTGGATTTTCTATCTGCGGTAGCAAACAACTTGCGCGAACGATGGGGCCAGCCATAAGATGAGGGAAAAAGCTTACAAACAATGCATAGTCCACAAGTCGCCAATCATGACGTATTTGCTTGCGATATACATCAATCGTATAAGAGAGTGACGCGAAAGTGTAAAACGATATCCCGATGGGAAGGACAATATCAAATTGTGGTGGAGTGTGCATCAGGCCCAAGGGAGCGAGCAACCGATTAAAGTTTTCCAGCAGGAAATTGCCGTACTTGAAATACCCAAGAACAATGAGATTAGTGGTGAGGCTACAAAACAATAGTGCGCGTCGCCTTGTCGAATTTTCCGTGTTCCCGATCAGCCTGGCCAGCCACCAATCCGCTGTTGTGGATAAAAAAAGCAGAAGGATATACGGGGGATTCCATGCCGCATAAAAAAGGTAGCTGGCTATCAGCAGCAACCATTTTTTATGCGGCCATTTTGGTATCAGCCAGAATAGGCCAAAAACACAAATAGAAAAGATAAGAAAAGTGAGTGAATTGAACAGCACTACTCTTATCCAGAGTGATTACAATTCCGCGAGTATCGTGCTGCTGGCGCTGACCTTGTCGCCCAGGCTGACTTTAGGCTTGGCGGTCAGCGGCAGATAGATATCGACGCGCGAACCGAAGCGGATGAAGCCGTAGCGCTGGCCCTTGTATAACCCGGCGCCCTGATCCACATAGCATAGAATCCTGCGGGCGATCAGGCCGGCGATCTGCACGCAGGTTACGTCATATCCGTCCCGGGTTCTGATCCATAGCGCATTGCGTTCGTTTTCCAGCGATGCCTTGTCCACCGACGCATTCAGGAACGTGCCGGGAAAATACCAGCGCTGTTTCACCAACCCGCCCACCGGCGCCCGATTGGAGTGCACGTTGAATACGTTCATGAACACGCTGATCTTGAGCGCCTCGCGCTGCAGATAGGGATCATGCGTTTTTCCCACGACGATCACCCGGCCGTCGGCGGCCGAAACCACGGCGTTGGGCTGCTCCGGGATATGCCGCGGCGGGTCGCGGAAGAACTGCAGCACGAATAGCGTGGCGCCCCACAACGGGATGGACCATAGCGCGCAAAATGCGGTAGCGGCAAGGGAAAGCGCCAGCAGCACGGCCAGATAAGGCCATCCTTCGCGGGCGATGATGGGGTGGGGATAATTACTCAAGGTCTGGTTTCCAATCAAAAATAAAAGGGCAAGGCGCATCGCACCCTGCCCCCTTGCATTGCCGCAACGTTAGTTCTTGCTTTGGTCGACCAGCTTGTTCTTGGCGATCCACGGCATCATCGCGCGCAACTGGCCGCCGACCTGCTCGATCGGATGAGCTGCGTTGAGGCGGCGACGGGCGGTCATTTCAGGATAGTTGGTGCGGCCTTCCAGGATGAAGCGCTTGGCGTAGTCGCCGTTCTGGATATTTTGTAGGGCTTCCTTCATCGCCCAGCGCGACTCTTCGTTGATGACCTTGGGGCCGGTAACGTATTCGCCATATTCAGCGTTGTTGGAGATCGAATAGTTCATGTTGGCGATGCCGCCTTCGTACATCAGGTCGACGATCAGCTTGAGCTCGTGCAGGCACTCGAAGTAGGCCATTTCCGGCGCATAGCCGGCTTCCACCAGCGTCTCGAAACCGGCCTTGACCAGTTCCACTGCGCCGCCGCACAACACGGCCTGCTCGCCGAACAGGTCGGTTTCGGTTTCTTCGCGGAAATTGGTCTCGATCACGCCGCCCTTGGTACCGCCGTTGGCAGCCGCATAGGACAACGCAATTTCTTTGGCCTTGCCGGAGGCGTTCTGGTACACCGCGATCAGCGACGGCACGCCGCCGCCCTTCAAGTATTCGGAACGCACGGTGTGGCCGGGGCCCTTGGGCGCAATCATGATGACGTCCAGATCAGCGCGCGGGGTGATCTGGTTGTAATGGATGTTGAAGCCGTGGGCAAATGCCAGTGCCGCGCCCTTCTTTAGGTTGGGGGCGACGTCGGCGTCGAAAATCTGCGGCATGGTTTCGTCAGGCAGCAGGATCATCACCACGTCGGCGCCCTTGACGGCTTTGCCGATTTCCTCGACCTTGTGGCCGGCGGTTTCCGCCTTCTTCCAGGAAGAACCTTCCTTGCGCAGGCCGACGGTGACCTTGACGCCGGAATCCTTCAGGTTCTGGGCGTGGGCATGGCCTTGCGAGCCATAACCCACGATGGTGACCTTCTTGCCTTTGATGATGGAGAGGTCGGCGTCCTTGTCGTAATACACTTTCATACAGATTTCCTTTGTTAATAGCTATCAGCGGTCAGCAATCAGCCTTCAGCTTTCAATGCGGGGTTATGCTGACCGCCGAAAGCTGAGGCTGACAGCTATATTTTTAAAATCCTGTCGCCGCGGCCGATGCCGGAGGCGCCGGTACGCACGGTTTCCAGCAAAGCGCCTTTGTCCAGCGCCTCCAGGAAGGCGTCGAGCTTGGCGCCGGTACCGGTGAGTTCTATCGTATAGGCATCGTCGGCGACGTCGATAATGCGGCCGCGAAAAATATCCGACATGCGCTTCATGTCCTCGCGGTAATTGCCGGTCGCCTTGACCTTGACCAGCATCAGCTCGCGTTCAATATAGCGACCGTCGTTGAGATCCAGCACCTTGACCACGTCCACCAGCTTATTGAGCTGCTTGACGATCTGCTCGACGACATCGTCCGAACCCGAGGTGACGATGGTCATGCGCGACAGCGTGGGGTCTTCGGTCGGCGCCACCGTCAGCGACTCGATGTTGTAACCGCGCGCCGAGAACAGGCCGGCTACGCGCGACAACGCGCCGGACTCGTTTTCCATCAGCAATGAAATGATATGGCGCATGTTACAGATCCTCCGCCAGTATCATCTCGGACAAGCCCTTGCCGCCCGGCACCATCGGGAATACGTTTTCCGACTGGTCGGTGATGAAATCCATGAACACCAGGCGCTCCTTGAGTTTGGGGCCGAACGCTTCCTTCATCGCGCCCTCCACATCCTCCGGTTTTTCGATGCGCATGCCGACATGGCCGTAAGACTCCGCCAGCTTGACGAAATCCGGCAGGCTGTCCATGTAGGATTCCGAATAGCGGTTGCCGTAGAAGAACTGCTGCCATTGCCGCACCATACCCAGGTAGCGGTTGTTGAGCAGGACGATCTTGACCGGCATATGGAACTGCTTGCAGGTGGACAGCTCCTGGATATTCATCTGGATGCTGCCCTCGCCGGTGATACAGGCCACCTGCGCATCGGGATACGCCAATTGCACGCCCATCGCGTAAGGCAAGCCCACGCCCATCGTGCCCAGCCCACCGGAATTGATCCAGCGGCGCGGCTTGTCGAACTTGTAATACTGCGCCGCCCACATCTGGTGCTGGCCGACGTCGGAAGTCACGAACGCATCTCCCTTGGTCGCCTCGTATAGCTGCTCGACGACAAATTGCGGCTTGATAATGCTGCCGCCATGGGCATAGCCAAGACAGTTCCTGCCGCGCCATTCTTCGATCTGCTTCCACCATGCCTTGAGCGCGCCAGTACCGGCTTTTCTGTCTTCGGCCTCCAGCAGCTCGTTCATCTCGGCCAGCACGTTTTTCACGTCGCCGACGATGGGCACGTCCACCTTTACGCGCTTGGAGATCGAAGACGGGTCCACGTCGATGTGAATGATCGTGCGCGGATTCTGGAAAAAATGCTCGGGGTTGCCGATAACCCTATCGTCAAACCGCGCGCCGATCGCGATCAGCACGTCGCATTCCTGCATCGCCATATTGGCTTCGAAGGTGCCGTGCATGCCCAGCATGCCGACGAACTGTTTATCGGTCGCGGGATAGCCGCCCAGCCCCATCAAGGTGTTGGTCACCGGGTAGCCGAGCTTCCTGACAAATTTTGTCAGTTCCGGCGCGGCATCGCCCAGCACCACGCCGCCGCCGGCGTAGACCATGGGCCGCTTAGCCTCCAGCAACAACTTCAATGCCTTCTTGATCTGGCCGGTGTGGCCTTTCAGCACCGGGCTGTAAGAACGCATATGCACCGACTTGGGGTACTCGAATTTGGTCGAGTGCTGGGTTATGTCCTTGGGAATATCCACCACTACCGGACCCGGGCGGCCGCTCGCGGCGATGTAGAACGCCTTTTTCATCGTCACGGCCAGATCCTTGACGTCCTTCACCAGGAAATTATGCTTCACACAGGGGCGCGTGATGCCCACCATATCCACTTCCTGGAAGGCGTCCATGCCGATCGCGGGCGTCGATACCTGCCCGGAGAGCACCACCATCGGAATCGAATCCATGTAGGCAGTCGCAATGCCGGTAATCGCATTGGTGGCGCCCGGGCCGGAAGTCACCAGCGCGACGCCGACCTCGCCGGTGGCGCGGGCATAGGCATCCGCCGCATGCACGGCCGCCTGCTCATGGCGCACGAGGACATGCTTGAACTTGTCCTGTTTGAATATCTCATCGTAAATGTTGAGCACCGCGCCGCCGGGATAACCAAATAAAAACTTGGTGCCCTCTTCCTGCAAACAGCGGATAACAATTTCTGCGCCAGTTAATTCCATAAAAAATTCAAAAATTTGGGATTTGTTGCGAAACCCTGAACAGTAATGGTTCGTGCAATTTTGGTCAAGGTCGGCCCAGTTCAGTTTGTGGTTTTTGACATGCCCAATTAGGTCTATTATTTCGCATGGGTCATACGATGACATCGGACGGCACGATATTGGTGGTTGACGACATCAGGCAGGACAGGATGCTGACAGTCGGCCTGCTGGCGCGCGCCGGGTATGACAGGATCGTCGAGGCAGACTCCATAGACACGGCACGGCGCGCGTTACAAGGCAAATCGGCGATCGACCTGCTATTGCTCAACACGGCGATGGCCGAAGCCCTCGCCTTCTGTCGCGAGCTCAAACTTGGCCCATTCGCCGGCCGCATTCCCATCATTGCGCTGACTGCCTCCAACGACGCTTCCGCTCTGGAACAGATTCTTGCCGCCGGCGCGGACGATTATCTTGCCAAACCTGTCCATCAAGCCAGCCTGATTAAGCGTATCGAAGCGGCGCTGCGGGAATCACGGACAGGGAAAAACCAGCTGCCGGGTTACCAGGATGCCCTGAACTGCGTCCTGCTCAACGACAGGCTGGATCACGCGCTGGCTGCGGCACAGCGCAGCCGCAGCAAGGTCGCGGTATTGCTTATCGATGTTGCTGTCCAGACGCCGGCTGACGGCCCGGAGCGAGACATCGAAGAAGGCCTGCTGCAGGAACTGGCCGCCCGCATCAAAAAGTCGCTGCGCGGCTGGGATACGTTTTGCCGGCAGGGCAATCGCCAATTCACCGTCATCCTGACCGATATCGGACATGCCACCGATGCCGCCTATGCGGTAGCCAGGCTGAATGCATCAATCGCTCGACCTTGCATGGTCAAGGGACAGCAACTCGTCGCCCAGCCAAGCATAGGCATCAGCATCTATCCGGACGATGCGGAAGATGTAGAGACGCTGCTCAAATATGCGGAAAATGCAATGCGAAGCGCCGGAGATCATGGCGGCTCCCGCAACTTCCGGTTTTTTGCTGCCGCATTCAACAGCGATGTGCTGGAACGCCTGGCTCTGGAAAACGCACTGCACCAAGCAATCGACAAGGGCGAACTGATGATGTATTACCAGCCGCAGGTCAACGCCGCCAGCGGCCGGATAATAGGCGCGGAGGCGCTGCTGCGCTGGCAGCACCCCGAATTGGGCCTTTATACGCCGGATAAGTTCATCGCCGTCACCGAAGATAGCGCCCTCATTATCGACATCAGCGTCTGGATGCTGCGCCAAGTCTGCAGGCAGAATGCCACCTGGCAAAAAGCCGGATTGCCGTCGATGCCGGTGGCCCTCCATTTGGCGAAACAGCAATTCCGGCAGGGCGACCTGCCCAGACTGGTCGCCGAAGCCTTGGCGGAGGAGGGCCTCGCGCCCAAATGGCTGGAACTGGAGGTTTCTGAAATCAGCATAACGGAAAACAGCGAAGATGCCATCGCGATGCTGAACGTCTTTCACAGCATAGGCGTGAACATTACCATCGACGAATTCGGCATGGGCTTTTCCTGCCTGACGCATTTCCGGCGGTTTCCGCTGCAGCGGCTCAGAATCGCGCACGAATTCGTCCGCGACATCTGCACCGACAGCGGCTACCGGGAGATCGTCCACGCCATCATCAGCATGGGAAAAAGCCTGCATTTGCGCGTCATCGCCAAAGGGGTGGAAACCGAAGAACAATTGGAGATACTGCGGGAAAGCGGTTGCGACGAAATTCAGGGCTACCTGTTCGGGGGGCCGATGCCTGTTGGGGAATTCGAGGCGCTGCTGCGGGAGAGCCTCGCCTGATGCGCTTCAGGTCAGTGCCGGCGGCGCCACCTGCAGCACTTCTTCCACGGTCGTCAGGCCGGCGATGACCTTTTCCGCGCCGTTCATGCGCAGCGGGTTCATGCCCTCCTTGTAGGCCTGCGCCTTGATCTTGCCGAGGTCGGCTTCGCGGGTGACCAGCTGTTTCAGCCCGGACGACATCGACAGCATCTCGTACAGGCCGGTACGCCCCTTGTAACCTGTCATCCGGCATTCCAGGCAGCCCACGGCAATGCCGACCTGCGCCGGCTTGGGCAATTTCCAGGGGGCCACCAATTCCTGCCACAAGGCATCGCTGATCTCGCCCTGCGATTTGCAAAACGGACATAAGGTGCGCACCAGGCGCTGCGCCATCACACCCAGCAGCGACGAGTTCAGCAAATAAGGCGGCACGCCAAGGTCGAGCAGGCGGCTCACCGCAGAAGGCGCGTCGTTGGTATGCAGCGAAGACAGCACCAGGTGGCCGGTGAGCGAAGCCTGTATCGTCATTTCCGCGGTTTCCATATCGCGCACCTCGCCCACCATGATGATGTCCGGGTCCTGCCGCAACAAGGTGCGCACGCCGTCGGCGAACGTCAGGTCGATATTGTGCTGTACCTGCATCTGGTTGAATGCCGGCTCTATCATTTCGATCGGGTCTTCCACCGTGCATACGTTGACTTCCGGCGTAGCCAGTTGCTTGAGCGTGGAATACAGCGTCGTGGTCTTGCCCGAGCCGGTAGGACCGGTGACCAGAATGATGCCGTTGGGCTGCTTGACCCAACCGTTCCA
This sequence comes from Novimethylophilus sp., assembly GCF_036504375.1. Taxonomy (NCBI): domain Bacteria; kingdom Pseudomonadati; phylum Pseudomonadota; class Betaproteobacteria; order Nitrosomonadales; family Methylophilaceae; genus Novimethylophilus; species Novimethylophilus sp. The sequence continues at coordinate 27,344 of NZ_DASXVH010000046.1, read as the reverse complement.
CATGCTCGCATGTGCACGGCTGAAGCCGAGATCGGTGAAATTCTTGACCAGGATGTCCGGGTTGAAGATACGCATCACCAGCTTTTCGCCGAACGCGGTAGGCATCGTCGACAAGCGCAGCTCGACCTCTTCGCCCTCGATGGAACGGGTTTTCAGCCGACCATCCTGCGGCCGGCGTTTTTCCACCATGTCCATGCGCCCCAATAATTTGATCCGGCTGGTAATCGCATTCATGATCGAGGACGGCAGCTGGTAAACCTGGTGCAGCACGCCATCGATGCGGAAACGCACCAGGCCGATGTCCCGGCGCGGCTCCAGGTGGATATCGCTGGCACGCTGCTCGAACGCATACTGAAACAGCCAGTCGACGATGTTGACCACATGCTGCTCGTTGGCATCCAGGTTCTTGTTCTTGCCCAGTTCGATCAGTTGCTCGAAATTCTGTACCCCGACCATCTGGCCGGCTCTGGCTTCGCTTGCCAGATGCACCGAGTTGGCCAGGCTGTAGACTTCCGGCAGATAGCGATTGATTTCCACCGGATTGGCCAGTACCGGCACGATGCGGATGTTGACCATGCGCTCCAGTTCGACCACCCACTCGGTGAGGAACGGCTCGGCCGTGGCGATCGTCACCTCGCGCCCGCTGACCTTGACCGGCATGATCTTGAGGCGATCGGCATAGGCCTTGGAAACGATGTTGGCGATAGCGCCGAAATTGAGCTGCAACGGGTCGATATGGAAATACGGCAGCCCCACCTTCTCCGCCAGCCATTCAGTCAGCGCTTCAGTGGTGAGCCGTTTATGCGGCGCCTTGCGATTGGTCCATTTCTGCTCGCCGAGAATCACCAGCGGATGCAGGCTGGAACGTTCCTGCCTGTGGTCCTGGTAGAGACTTTCGGCCGCGTCCTTGGCCACCAGGCCGTCCTGCACCAGCCAGCGCAGGATTTCGCCGAGACTGAGCTTGTGCTCATGGGGTTTGATAGTGGCGACTTTGCTCATGATTGAACCGTATCGGGATGCGGATAATTCGCGCCAATTTTCATTTGGTCCATGATGTCATCCCGACTCCCCCGCGGTCAACCGTGCTGGATCAAGATTCGAACCGCATCGAAAAATCAATGGCGTTTACATCCTTGGTCAGGCTGCCGATGGAAATACGGTCGACCCCGGTTTCCGCGACGGTACGGATGGTCGCCAATGTGATGCCGCCGGAGGCTTCCAGCCGGGCGCGGCCGGCGCAGATTGTCACCGCCTCCTGCAATTGTTCGATGCTGAAATTATCCAGCAGAATCAGCGTGGCGCCGGCCGCAAGCGCAGCTTGCAGTTCCGCCAGGTTTTCCACTTCGATCTGCACCGGCACGCCGGGATTGAAAGCTGCGGCGGCAGCCAATGCCTGGCTTATTCCGCCGGCTGCCGCGATATGGTTTTCCTTGATCAGGATGCCGTCGAACAGCCCCACCCGCTGGTTGAAACCGCCGCCTATGGTGACCGCATATTTTTGCGCCAGGCGCAGACCGGGCAAGGTCTTGCGCGTATCCATCACTTGCGCGCGCGTGCTGTTGACGGCATCGACATAGCGCCTGGTCTGCGTGGCGGTGGCAGACAACGTCTGCAGGAAGTTCAGTGCGCAGCGCTCGGCCGTCAGCATCGCGCGCGCGTTGCCGGCGATCGTGCACAGCCACTGGTTCGGCTGTATCGGATCGCCGTCGACCGCCAGCCATTCGATCTTGATGCCGGGGTCGACCTGGCGGAAGCATTGCTCGAACCATGCCGCGCCGCACATGATGGCCTGTTCGCGACTGATGACATACGCGCTGGCGGTTTTGTCGGCGGGGATCAGCTGCGCCGTAAGGTCGCCGCTGCCGACGTCTTCGGCAAGCGCGCCGGCAACGCTGCGACCGATGGTTTCGATGGGAGGAAGCATCTGCTTTGATCCTGAAAATCGGGAGTTAAAAGTACGAAATTGTTTCGCTGCAAAGTCCGCATATCTGTTTGCAGATTAGCGGTAAACATTCATTTCTGGGATTATAATGCGCTTCCCTTCGTTCAATGTTCCTTCACGTATGAAGCTTTTCGTCACTCAAGGCAGCCCTTATGCCCGCAAGATCCGCGTAGTGCTTGCCGAGAAACGTATCGACTGCGAAATCGTCATGCTGGCCAATCTTTCCGACCCGGATTCTCCGCTACCCGCGTTCAACCCGCTGGGCAAGGTGCCTACCCTGGTGCTGGACGACGGCAGCGGCCTGTACGATTCGCCGGTGATTGCGGCCTACCTCGACAGCAAAACCCCGGTAGCGCACCTGATTCCGCAGGCGAGCCATATCGAGGTCAAGCGCTGGGAAGCCTTGGCCGACGGCATTTGCGATGCCACCGTGGCCGTTGTGATGGAAGGCCGGCGTATGCCGGAAAAGCAGGACAGCGCCGCCGCCGAACGCCAGCAGCTCAAGGTGGAGCGTGGCTTGCGCGTGATGGCGCACGATCTGGGCGACAGCAAATGGTGCCTGGGCGAAGCCTTCAGCCTAGCCGATATCGCGGTCGGCTGCACGCTGGGCTATATCAGTTTGCGCATGCCGGCCCTGGCGTGGCAGGAGCAATATCCCAATCTGGCCCGCCTATACGAACAACTGATGAAACGACCGTCGTTCCAGAATACGGTTCCACCCGGCTGATTTAATAATCGCCACCAATCCGGTGCCCCGCCTGCGGGGCATTTTTATTTTGTACGCCAGATATTGCATAGTCCATTGTGCAAGAAATTTTATCCTTCCGTTTTTATTAAGCCTGGTTTAAGAATAGCGGCCTATCGTTTGCCTCACTTACTGAAAGGAGGCAAACGATGGAAACATTCAGCTACCGCAGACAAAAGGTCTACGACCCGGTTCTGCGCATCATCCACGCCTGGAACGGCCTATCCATCCTGTTTCTGATGGCCACCGTATGGCTGTCCGAACTGTTCGGCCAGGGTGTCGGCGAAAAAACGCTGTGGCAAATGCACATCTATCTGGGCTACGCCCTGGTGGTCGGCGTTGTCGCACGCCTGACATGGGGCATTGCCGGGCCGCGCCATGCGCGCTTTTCCGACATGTGGCATCCGGCCGCATGGTGGAACGCCGTGCGTCATTTAAATCTGCAAGCCGCACCGCGCTTCGGGCATAACACGCTGGCCAGCGGCGTCTATCTGCTGGTCTATCTCCTGCTCGCCGTCATGGCCGTCACCGGGCTGGGGTTGGCTGCAGTCGAGCACAGCATGGGGCCGTTCAATGTCTGGTTTGGCGACATGGCCTGGCTGAAGGAAGTGTTCGAAGAACCGCACGAAGCCATTTACAACTTGCTGATCGCCTTTGTCCTCGTGCATATCGCCGCCCTGGTCTGGCATGAACGCCACGACCGCACGCCGCTCGCGCAGGCGATGGTCAGCGGCTATCAGTATCAGCTTGACTCGACGAAAGGAGATGAGCATGCGTAACACACTGCTGCTTTTTGGCCTGCTGTTCTCCATCAGTGCGCTGGCCGCCACGCCGCAAGAACTGCTCCAGCAATATGGAGCTCAGGCAAAACAGGAAAGCGCGGCATTTGCCGGGTTTTCGGCGGACCGCGGCGCAAGTTTCTTCCGCACCGAACGTGCCGACAGCGGCGGCCGGCAGGTGAGTTGCTCCACCTGCCATACCGCCGACCCGCGCAATCCGGGCAAGACGCGCGCCAACAAGGCGATCGAGCCGATGGCGCCAATCGCCAACCCACAGCGCTTCACCGATGCGGCCAAAGTGGAAAAGTGGTTCGGCCGCAACTGCAAGGACGTGCTGGAGCGCGCCTGCACCGCGCAGGAAAAGGGCGACTTCATCCAGTATCTGGTCAATGTTAAATAAGGAGCCATATCATGAAAAAGTGGATGCAATTTTTGCTACTCGTCGCCAGCGTGTCATCGGCCGGCGCCCTGCTTGCCAGCGGCGGCGGCGAAGAAGGCGACAGCCGCCAGTTGCCGCCGGTCGCCAACGCCAAATGGAAAGCCGAATGCAGCAGCTGCCATATGCTCTATCATCCGGGGCTGCTGCCGGAAAAATCCTGGCAAAAACTGATGGCCGGCCTCGACAGGCATTTCGGCGAAAACGCCGCGCTCGATGCGCCAACGCGGGATGAGATCAGCCGTTTCCTCACCGCCAACAGCGCGGACAAACTGGACAACCGCCGCTCGCGCCGCATCGTCCAGTCGATTCCCGCCGATGCCGCACCGCTGCGCATCAGCGAAACGGCTTACTTCACCGCCAAGCATGACGAAATATCGGCGACCACGTTCAAGCGCAAGAGCGTCGGCAGCGCATCCAACTGCGCCGCCTGCCATCAGGGCGCAGAACGGGGCGACTTTTCCGAAAACAAGGTCAGGATTCCGCGATAATATTCGTCCATGCGAATCCTATTGGTCGAAGATGATGCCCTGCTGGGCGACGGGATCAAAGCCGGCCTGAAACAGGCCGGCTTTGCCGCCGACTGGGCCCAAGACGGGCATGCCGCAAAGCTGGCGCTGGAGGCCGAGGATTACGCCGCCATGGTGCTGGATTTGGGCCTGCCGAGGCTCTCCGGCATGGAATTGCTCAAATGGCTGCGCGGCCGGGGCAGCAAGTTGCCGGTACTGATCCTCACCGCGCGCGACACCGTGGCCGACCGCGTTGCCGGCCTGGATACGGGTGCCGACGATTACCTGATCAAGCCCTTCGACCTGGACGAATTGACCGCCCGCCTGCGCGCGCTGTTGCGGCGCGGCGGCGGCCAGGCAGCGCCGGTGCTGCGGCACGGCAATCTCGAACTCGACCCGGCCGCGCACCAGGTCCGCCGGCAGGGACAACCCATAGAACTTTCCGCCCGCGAATTCACCCTGCTGCACGAACTGCTGCTGCACGCCGGCCGCGTCCAGTCCCGCGAGCAGCTGGAGCAGCGCCTGTACGGCTGGGGCGAAGAGGTGGAAAGCAACTCGGTGGAGGTGCACATCCATCACCTGCGCAAGAAGCTGGGGGCCGAGCTGATTCGCACGCTGCGCGGCGTCGGCTACGTGATCGACAAATAATGAATTCGCTGCGCCTGCGCCTGATCTTGCTGCTTGCGATCGGTCTCGGCGCGGCCTGGGGCGTGGCCGCATGGTTCAGCCATAGCGAGGCGCGCCGCGAGGTCGACAAATTATTCGATGCCCAGCTCGCGCAATCGGCCCAGGTACTGCTGGGCACCACGCGCCACGAACTGCATGAGCATAGCGAACATGGCGATGATGAAACCTCGCCTTCCCATGAATACGAGCAGAAACTGGCGTTCCAGATATGGGATCAAAACCACCTGCTGATGCGTTCTGCCGCGGCTCCGGCAGAGGCTCTGGGCGGGACTGCGCCGGGCTATGGCGAGACTGTGGTGAACGGCGAGCCCTGGCGGGTGTTCACGCGCTGGGATGCCCGCCATGAATTCATGATCCAGGTGGCCGAACCGCTGGCCGGACGCGAAAATCTGGCGCGGCGTATTGCGTTCCGCATGCTGCTGCCCAGCCTGCTGGCGCTGCCGGCGCTGGCGCTGGCGATCTGGTTTGCGGTGGGCGCCGGGCTGCGGCCGTTGCAGCGGCTCAAGCGCGAAGTCAAACAGCGTACCGCCGAACGGCTGGAACCCATAGGCACGGCAGGCGTGCCGATTGAGGTCGCGCCGCTGGCGCAGGCGCTGAACGATCTATTTACACGCCTGCAGCAAGCGTTCGAAAGCGAGCGCCGTTTCACCGCCGACGCCGCGCACGAACTGCGCACGCCGCTGGCCGCGCTCAAGGTGCAGGCGCAGGTGGCCCTGCGTGCGTCCGACACTGCCGAACGCAGGGCCGCACTCGATAACGTGCTGCGCGGCGTAGACCGCGCCACGCACCTCGTGGAACAGTTGCTGACACTCGCCCGCGTCGATCCCGAAGCGGTCGCAGCCGGCCACGAGCCCGTCGAACTGCGCAGCCTCGCCGCCGGCGTGCTGGCCGAGCTCGCTTCGCCGGCACACGCCGCCCAGGTCGAACTTGCGCTGGAGGAAGGCCCGGCCTGCACCGTCGCCGGCAATGCCGCGCAGCTGGCCGTGCTGCTGCGCAACCTGCTCGACAACGCCGTGCGCTACACGCCGGCAGGGGGCAGCGTGACGGTCGCAGTCAAACCCGAAAACGGCACCGTGCTCGAAATCCGCGACACCGGCCCCGGCATTCCCCCAGCCGAGCGCGGGCGCGTGCTGCAACGCTTCTACCGCCTGCCCGGCAGCGGCGCGGAAGGCAGCGGACTGGGGCTGTCCATCGCGCAGCGCATCGCCGAACTGCACGACGCCCGGCTGGAGTTCGCGGATGGGCCGGATGGCAAGGGGTTGGCGGTCAGGGTAAGGTTCCGCTGATAGAGGAACCGGCCAAAATCATCCGGATAGGTTGCGCCCGGAATTGCCGGTTATTATTATGCGGACAGGGGTTTTGCTAACCTTAAGAAGTAAAAAGAGAAATCACATGAAAACTACAACTTCCCCCGTATTATTATACGGACGCAGTGGTCCGTATAATAACTGTTAGGCTCCAACATGCGCACTGCTTTATGTGTTCGGCACGAAAAGACGATCTATCGACTCGTCTGGCTTAACGAAAGTAAGGCAGGGATTTACATCGGCGTCTTGGGTTCTGAACAAGACTCTCATATCTCATACCATCAAGACGGCACACGCCACACCAAGATGGGTTCCGAGTATCACAACCGGTTTAGCGATGTGCCAATTTCCTCACATACCGGTTTTAGGCAACTTGAGCACCTTAGTCTTTCGCTTACCAGGAATTGGTTTAACGCAAAGACGATCTACACCGGAGATGCAAGAACAGAATCGATCGTCCTTCTAGATGAGCGCTTGTTCTACGACAAAGATACTTTGGCGCTTGACGTTTGGATGACTGATCGACAATCAGAACAAGATCTTCTAGAGAGCATCGCCAAACACACCCTAACACGTGAGAACTTTCAAGTTGTCACAGAATTCGTGTCCGCACTCGAATATTTTCCTAATCAAAAAATTGCTCTCACGCTTTGCTCAGCAAGAGTTCGGGGAGTTGACTCATCACAACTCATGTTTCCACCCATGTGTGCGTAATTTCAATGTTGGGTCAAAGAACCAAGTGAAGTTATTGCCTAACAATCCGTTCGAGGCGACCTGCGCGAAAAGCCGCGCAGGCGCCTCAACTTGAACGTTCACGACCACGCCCTTCGATACCGCCCTGCCGACACTTCCCCCGCTTCACTTTGACCCGCACGCCCCCGACCAGTACCATCTAGGGAATCCAAATAGCTGAGAAATCATTAATGATGCGTCGCAAACTTGTTGTCGGTAACTGGAAAATGCACGGCAGTATCGCCAGCAACAAAACCCTGCTGGAAGGCGTGGTCGCGGGCCTGCGCGACCTGCACGACGCCGATGCCGTCGTGTGCGTCCCCTACCCTTATCTGGGCCAGGCGCAGTCGCTGCTGCAGGGCACCAACGTCGCCTGGGGCGCGCAGAACATGTGCTCCACCAAGGACGGTGCCCTTACCGGCGCGGTTTCGCCGGCCATGCTGGTGGATTACGGCTGCACGCACGTCATCATCGGGCATTCCGAGCGGCGCAATCTCTTCCATGAAACGGACGACACGGCCGCGGCCCGCTTCTCCGCAGCACTCGAGGCCGGGCTCATCCCCATCTTTTGCATGGGCGAATCCGCCGAAGAGCGCGAATCGGACTGGACCGACTATATTGTCGGCCGCCAGCTGGATTCGATCATCCGCCGCTTCGGCCCGCATGTGCTGGCCAACGCCGTGCTGGCCTACGAGCCGCTATGGGCGGTGGGCAGCGACAACCCGGCGACGCCGCAACAGGCGCAGGAAGTGCATGAATTCATCCGCAGGCGCATCGCCCGCTGCGACCCCCAAATCGCCACGGCAGTGCGCATTCTTTACGGCGGCAGCGTGACCGCTGCCAATGCCGCGCAGCTATTCGCGATGCCGGATATCGACGGCGGCCTCATCGGCCGCGCCTCGCTATCCGCGCAGGATTTCGTGCCGATTTGCCGGGCGGCCAATCCGGGCAGCTGATCCGGCTTCCTATTCAGCAGATACCCTTTTAAAATCCCTCGCCGCCATGAGCACGCTTTCCGTCCACGACCACAGCCGCGACGTCGCCGGTTACACCTACGTGTACCCCGTGGTATCGCGCCGCGCCGGCGGCGTGTCGGTAGGCATCAACCTCAACCCCAACAACGCCTGCAACTGGGCCTGCATCTATTGCCAGGTGCCCGGCCTCGTGCGCGGCAATGCGCCGACTATCGACACCGCTCGGTTGCAAGCAGAATTGCGCGGCTTCCTCGACGGCGTCCTGCATGGCAACTGGCTTGAAGAACATGCCCCGGAAGGCGCACGCGTGCTGCAGGACATCGCTTTTTCGGGCAATGGCGAGCCCACGAGCGCCGCGGAATTTCCCGAGACGGTGAATCTCGTGGGCCGCCTGCTTGAAGAGCTCGGCCTGCTGGGCATGATCAAGGTACGGCTCATCACCAACGGCAGCCTCATGCACCGCGAGCCCGTGCTGGATGCCGTGGCCGCGCTGTCGGCGATGAACGGCGAAGTCTGGTTCAAGGTCGACCGCGCCACCCCCCGGGGCATGGCAGCCATCAACCAGATCGAGGCCGGCATCGCCGGCGTCAAGCGCCGCCTGCTCGCCTGCGCCGCACGCTGCCCGACGTGGATCCAGACCTGCTGGTTTGCGCTAGACGGGGCGCCGCCGCAGGAGGAGGAAGTCTCCGCCTATCTGGAACTGATCCGCGAAGTGCAACCCTTCATCCGGGGCGTGCACCTCTACGGCATCGCCCGCCAGCCCATGCAGCCCGACGCGGAACGGCTATCGGCGCTGCCGGAGGCCGTGCTGTCGGCCTATGGCGAGGAGATACGCAAGCTGGGCATGCCGGTAACGGTAAACCCATGACGTAGCGCAGGCGGCCTCGCCTGCATTGATCATCAATAAAAGCAGCAGGCGAGGCCGCCTGCGCTACGAGACGACACCATGAAACGCTGGATTCTGCTGCTGCCCCTGCTGCCCCTGACCGCCATGGCCGACAATTTCGAGACCGGTCAGGACCTGTACGCGCTGTGCAAGCAAGCCGCCGACCCCGCCAGGCGCAACGACCTCGCATTCGGCCTGTGCATGGGCTACATCGACGGCTACATCTCGGGCTACCGTTTCCAGAAGGAAATCGAAGGCAGCCCGCAGATCTGCAGCGACATCGAGAAACGCTCGCGCCGCCAGGTGCTGAAGGCCGTCGTCGAGCATCTGGGGGAGCATCGGGAAGATCAGAAGGAACTCAAGAGCATTGCGATGTACCGGGCGCTGCTGGACAAGATGACGTGCTCGGCGGAGACGGAAAAATCCAAGTAATTGCCTTCATGCCTAAACAATGATTCCGCCTCCCAGGCAGACATTGCTCTCGTACACCACCACCGATTGCCCCGGCGTCACCGCCCACTGCGGCTCGGCGAACTTGATTTCGCAGCGGTTGCCGCTGATCGCATCGATCTCGCACGGCGCATCCGGCTGGCGATAGCGCGTCTTGGCGCAATACACCCAATGCTCGTGCGGGTCGCGGCCTGCGATCCAGTGCAGGTCGCCCGCCCGCAGGCCGTCTTTCAGCAATAGCGGATGCTCGTGGCCCTGCACCACGGTCAGTACGTTGTTCTGCATATCCTTGGCGGCGACGAACCACGGCTCGCCGCTGCTGTCGCGGCCGCCGCCGATCCCTAAGCCCTGGCGTTGCCCCAGCGTGTAATACATCAGCCCTTGGTGAGTACCCACTACCTTGCCTTCCGGCGTGCGCATCTCGCCCGGCTCCTTGGGCAGGTAGCGGTTGAGGAATTCGCGGAACGGTCGCTCGCCGATGAAGCAGATGCCGGTGGAGTCCTTTTTCTCGCTGGTCGGCAGGCCGGCTTTCCTCGCCAGTTCGCGCACTTCACGCTTATACAGGTCGCCCAGCGGAAACAGCGTCTTGGAAAGCTGCTGCTGGTTGAGCCGATAGAGAAAATAGCTCTGGTCCTTGCTGCCGTCCTCGGCTTTCAGCAGCTGGAACAGCCCGTCGCGTTCGCGCACCTTGGCATAGTGGCCGGTGGCGATCTTGTCGGCGCCCATGGCCAGCGCATGGTCGAGGAAGGCACGGAACTTGATCTCGGAGTTGCACAGGATATCGGGGTTGGGCGTGCGCCCGGCCTGGTATTCGGCAAGAAAATTGGCGAACACCTTGTCCTTGTATTCCTTGCTGAAATTCACCGCCTCGATATCGATGCCGATGAGGTCGGCCACCGAGGCCGCGTCGATCAGGTCCTGCCTGGCGGGACAGTATTCGTCGGTGTCGTCGTCTTCCCAGTTCTTCATGAACAGGCCAACCACTTCATAGCCCTGCTGTTTCAGCAGCAATGCGGCGACCGAGGAATCCACACCGCCGGATATGCCGACGACTACGCGTTGTTTTTTCATAGGTGCGTAAGTACCGACTTCATAGATGGGTCAGTGCGGAAAGAGGGAATCGCCGCCCCGCCAGATGATGTTCGATACATGTTAATACCTGCGGGCTGCGATGGCGATCCGCGGTGGCGCGAATCTCGTCCGGCGTCATCCATACCGCACGCAGGATACCGTTATCCAGCGGCTGCGCGGGGTCATGCCCGGAGACCGCGCCGATGAAGGCAAAGCGCAGATAGGTGATGTCCTTCTTCGGATGCTGCCAATGGTAAACGCCCAGCAATGCGGCAGGCTCGAAACGGTGCGCGGTTTCTTCCCATGTCTCGCGCTGCACAGCCTGCAACAGCGTCTCGCCCTTTTCCAGATGGCCCGCCGGCTGGTTGAACATCACGCCGTCGGCAGTTTCCTCTTCCACCAGCAGGAATTTTCCGCCGCGCTCGACTATCGCGGCGACGGTGACATTGGGTTTCCAGATCATGGGATTCGGCTTGAATGCAAAAGCCGCGATTCTACTAGGATAGAAGACCGGGGAACAGGCTGCCCAATCCGCGCGCCATGAATTCGACCGCCATCGCCGCCAGGATCAGCCCCATCAACCGGGTAACGACGTTGATGCCTATAGTGCCCAAGCGGTGGGCGATGGGAGCGGACAGCAATAGGATCAGCCAGACCAGAAAGCAGACCACCGCAATCGGCGCAACCAGGCTCAGATGGCCCCAGAAGCCGCCGCTACGCTCGGCGGCGATAATCATGCTGCTGATGGCACCGGGGCCGGCCAGCAAGGGGATGCTCAATGGCACGATGGCGACCGCTTCGCGCTCGGCAGCGGCTTGCGCCTCTTCCTCCGTCTGGCGCGCGCCACTTTGTTTGGCGTGCATCATCGAAATGGCGATCAGCAACAGCAGGATGCCGCCGCCGACCTGGAACGAGGCGACGCTGATGCCGAAAAAATCCAGCAACCGGTCGCCGATGAACACCGACAGCGTGAGCACCGTGAACACCGTCAACGCGATCGTGCGGGCGACATGAGCGCGCGCCGCGTCCGGCCAGCCATCGGTAGCGCTGATAAACACCGGCACGCTGCCAATCGCGTTGACGATGGCGAACAAGGCGATGCCAATCTTGAACAGGTAGTTCCAGTCGATCATTTGATGGCCCCGAATGAATGGGTTAGTATCGAAAATCTCTTTTAACAAACGGAGGCGGAAATGGCTAGCGTATTGGTTCCCCTCGCACCGGGATGCGAAGAAATCGAAGCCGTGACGGTGATCGACATCTTACGCCGCGCCGGCATCGAAGTCACCACCGCAGGCTTGGCCAGCGGCGCAGTGCGCGCCAGCCGCGGCACGGTACTGCTGCCGGACGTCACGCTGGATGAAGCTTTGAAGAAGGATTACGACATGGTCGTGCTGCCGGGCGGCATGCCGGGTTCGGAGCATCTGAACAACGACAGCCGCGTCATCGCCCTGCTGCAACGCATGGCCGCTGCCGGCAAGTTTGTGACGGCGATCTGCGCCGCGCCCATGGCCCTGCACGCGGCCGGCGTACTGCACAACAAGCGCGCCACCAGCTACCCCGGCGTGCTGGACGAGCTTCCGGGTTCGCATGTTTACCTCGAAGACGCGGTGGTAGTGGACGGCAACATCGCCACTTCACGCGGTCCCGGCACGGCGATGGACTTTGCATTGACGCTGGTGGAATTGCTGGCGGGCAAGGCGAAGCGCGATGCGGTGGAAGCGCAGTTGCAGCGGCCAAAAACCCATTAACCCCCGGAAACTACGGGGAAAGCGAAAACCAAAAAATACTTCCCCGCGCTGCTCGCGGTTCAAAAAATATGACACTAAAAATTTATCTCGCTTCCCGCTCGCCGCGCCGCGGCGAATTGCTACGGCAGATCGGCGTGGCGTTCGACGTGCTGCCCTCCGACGTCGATGAATCGGTGCATCCAGGCGAGGCGCCCGAGCATTACGTACTGCGGCTGGCACGGGAAAAGGCCGAGGCCTGCGCCGAGCGCATCGCGGCCGATGGCCTGCCTGACCTGCCGATCCTGGCGGCGGACACCACGGTTTGCGCCGACGGCGAAATCCTCGGCAAGCCGGAGCGCGACGAGGACGCCTGCGCGATGCTGCGCCGCATGTCGGACCGCTGGCATACCGTGCATACCGGCATCGCGCTGGCCCATCGGGGCCGCATCGAGGTGGCGATTTCCAGCACCCAGGTAGAAGTCGCGCCGCTCTCCGCAGCCGAAATCGCCGCCTATGTCGCCAGCGGCGAGCCGCGCGACAAGGCCGGCGGCTACGGCATCCAGGGCCTGGCCGGTGCGTTTATCCGCCGTATCGAAGGCAGTTTCAGCGGAGTGATGGGATTGCCGGTATATGAAACGGCGCAGTTGCTGAAAAAATCCGGATTGAACGTGCTGTGAAGAGAAAAACATGAGTGAAGAAATACTGATCAACGTCACCCCGCAGGAAACCCGCGTCGCCGTGCTGGAGCAAGGCGTGGTGCAGGAGCTGCACGTCGAACGCACCAGCTCGCTGGGGCTGGTCGGCAACATCTACAAGGGCGAGGTATGCCGCGTGCTGCCGGGCATGCAGTCGGCCTTCGTCGAAGTGGGACTCACGCGGGCGGCGTTTCTGCACATTGCCGATCTGCTGGAGTTCGGCTCCAACCAGGAAAAACAGATTCAGGAATTGCTGCATGAAGGCCAGCCGCTGATGGTGCAGGTGATCAAGGAGCCCATCGGCAGCAAGGGCGCGCGGCTGACCACGCAGATCAGCATTGCCGGGCGTTTTCTGGTGTATTTGCCGGAGCAGGAGCACATCGGCGTCTCGCAACGGATCGAAAACGAGGCCGAACGCGAGGCCTTGCGCGACCGCCTGCTGAAATTGTTACCGGATAATGCGGCCGGTGGCTATATCATTCGCACCATGGCGGAAACCGCGACCGATGCGGAACTGATAGCCGACCTCGACTACCTGCACAAGGCCTGGACCAACATCCGCGAGACCAGCCGCAGCGCCGGCAACCGCTCGCTGATTTACCAGGATTTGAGCCTGCCTCTGCGCGTGCTGCGCGATTTTCTCAACGACGACACCTCGCGCATCGCAGTCGATTCGCGCGAGACTTTCCAGAAAATGCAGGACTTTGCCCAGCGCTATGCCGGTGCCGCGCTCGAACGCATCGAGCATTACCCGGGCGAACGGCCGCTGTTCGATCTGCATAGCATCGAAGCGGAAATCGAGAAAGCGCTATCCAGGAAAGTCGAGCTCAAGTCCGGCGGCTACCTGATTTTCGACCAGACCGAGGCGCTGACCACGGTAGACGTCAATACCGGCAGCTTCGTCGGCAGCCGCACGCTGGCCGACACCATTTTCAAGACCAACCTGGAAGCAGCGCAGACCATTGCGCGCCAGTTGCGCCTGCGCAATCTCGGCGGCATCATCATTATCGATTTCATCGACATGGAAGACGCAACCCACCGCACCGCCGTACTGGAGGAACTGCAAAAAACCGTTGCGCGCGACCGGGCGCGAACCAGTATCCACGGCTTCTCCGGCTTGGGTTTGGTGGAAATGACGCGCAAGCGCACCCGGGAGAGCCTGGGGCATATCCTGTGCGAGCCCTGCCCATGCTGCTTGGGCCGCGGCGAGCTCAAGACTGCGCAGACGGTGTGTTATGAAATTTTACGGGAATTATTACGCGAGTCGCGCCAGTTCAATGCCCGCGAATACCGTATCCTGGCTTCGCAGAAGGTCATCGACCTGTTCCTCGACGAAGAGTCGCAGGCGCTGGCAATGCTGTCGGACTTCATCGGCAAGCCGGTTTCACTGCAGGTGGAAGCCCAGTACGGGCAGGAGACGTTCGATATCGTGCTGATGTAACAATTGCCGCCAAGGGCTTAAAAGTACTCATCGTTTATTCGAGATTTGAATTGGTATTTGCATATAATTAGCCGCCTTACTATAATGCGCCATACTACATTCACCCAAGAGTACCTACTCCACTTTAATTTCGATCAGAGAAAGAAACCAAATGAACCATGCCTTGAGCAATTCCCCTTTATCCGGCGGTATCCGATCAACCATCGAATCGATCAATTCGACATGGAATCAGGCCCTGAATAGCGGCAACGCTGCCGCACTTGCCGCGCTGTATACGGAAGATGCCAAATTATCGCCGGGCAACGGCAACACCCTTGTCGGCCGCGCAGAAATTGAAAAACTGTTCCAGAGCTTTATCGACAACGGCGTACATAATCACGCCATCGAAATCATCGAAGTTGGCGGCAATGATCGTCTGGCCTATCAGGTGGCAAGATGGAGCGCGAACGGAGCTGAGAAAGACGGAAGAACGCCCTCTTTCGGCGGCATCCTGATGAGTGTGCTGGAAAAGCAGGCCAACGGCACATGGCTGTCACGCTCCCATGTCTGGAACGCTTCCAATTGATTCAATTCGGTAGGCCATGGCATCAATGGAACTGAAAGGAAGACCATGCCATTAGTGACCATTTCGCTGCTGAAAGGGAAGTCCCCGGAATACATCAAGGCAGTCGCCGATGGCATCAACTCGGCCGTGATCGAGACGATGGGGTTTCCGGATGACGATCGTTACCAGATTATTCACCAACTCGACTCCGAGTGTCTGCAACTACAGACGCGGGATGGCGATCGCGTAATGCTGCATCTGGTGATGCGGGCCGGGCGCTCCAATAAGTCAAAACAGGCTTTTTACCAAAAAACTGTAGAAAACCTGTCGCGAAACCCGGGCATGGACCCAGCCAACGTTCTGATCACGATCACCGAAAACCACGATATAGACTGGTCTTTTCGGGATGGGGTAGCGCAGTTCGTCGCTTGACCGGGATAAGACTCGCTTCCCGGATCAGGCAAGCAGCGGCGCCATGCCCAGATCAGGCCCCTCGGTGGCGGCGATAGCCGCCTCCGGGGCCACCGCACCCGTCTGGGAGGCTTTCATCAGTTTGAGCAATATCTGGTCGAGAGCCGCGCTCTGGCTTTGCAGCGTGGCGTATTGCGTTTCGACTTCAGCGATGCTTTTCTGCAGCGAATCCAGATTTTCGTGGACATTCATCAGCGCTTCGGTACGCTTGTCGAGCTGCGTCTTGTGCTCGGCGATTTGTAGCTTGAGCGGAGCCAGCAGGCCCTTGAGCCAGAGATTGACGTCATGGTGGGCGACTTCGAACACTGCTCGCGCCTGCGCCACCAGGCTGAAAAAGAATTTACGTATCAGGAAATGCTTTTCCGTTACCACATTCAGCGGGTCATCGCAGAATTCGTCGGTGGTTCTGACCAGCGCTTGCATGCTTTGATGGAAGCCGGTCATATCGAGCCTGGGCGGCGTGCGTGCCTCGAAACCATGGCGCGTATGGAACAGCTGGTAAAGTTCGTCGCCCAGCTGCTTGATTTCCAGTCCCTGCCGCGTAATGCCTTCGGCCAGTTCTGTAGTCTGCAGGATGAGCCTTTTCATGCTGCGGTTGAGCCCGTGCGTAGTCCATGAATCGCCGATTTCCTCGCGGCTCGCATCCAGCATCTGGTCCAGCCGGTTGATGCTGAGTTGCTGCATCAGCACCTCCCCCATCTGCGTGACTTTCTGGTTGGATTGCGTGTAAGTGCGGATCGACTCCTCGTAAACGCGGCGATCTGCGCTGACCTTGTCGAGCAGTTTCTGCACCACATCGCGGTTCTTGCCGCGCAGCGCGTTCAGCTCCGCCAGCTGCGCGCGGCTGGCGGCGACGCGCTGCTGAAAAGTCTTGCGCGAGGATTTCACCATATTGCCGGTTTCCGCCAGGATGGTGCCACGCAGGATCGCATGCTTGCCGGCGATGACGTTCTGCGCCAGCGTCTGCTCCAGTTTGTCGATCCCGCTTTTCGCCAGCAAGGCAGCATCGCCCCTGACCCGCGCCAGCAGCGCCTTCTGCGCGGAAATCGCGAATACGTCGCCGGCCGGGATGCTCAGCTGGCGCGCGGTAGACTCGATCTGCGACTGGATCATCTCCTGCACTTCCTGCGGGCTCTTGAGGTCGTCCCACAGGATGTCGATCTTGTTGAGCACCGCCAGCTTGCGGCTGGTCCGGTCGCGGATGAAGCTGGTCCAGATGGTCATGTCCGACTTGGTGACGCCGGTATCGGTCGCCAGCAGGAAGATCACCGCATGCGCGCTGGGGATGATGTTGATCGTCAGCTCGGGCTCGGTACCCAGGGTATTGAGGCCGGGCGTGTCGAGGATGACCAGCCCGCTTTTCAGCAGCGGATGCGGAAAATTGATCAGCGCGTGGCGCCACAAGGGCACGTCCACCTTGCCCTTGCTCTGCATGGACTGCACCATCATCACGTCCTGGTCGTCCCACAGGCCCAGCGCGCGGGCTTCGTCCAGGCTGACTTCCTTTTGCTGCACCAGCGCGTGGAAAGCCTGCTGCATCGCGTCGGCGGAGCTGGTATCGAGCCGCAGCTTGGTCCAGGCGGCCGGGGTGCGCTTCAAGAGCGCGATGCTGTCGTCATTCTTGCGCGTCTCGATCGGCAGCAGCTTGACGTAGGGTTCTTCGTTGGCATCCCAGAAGATTTCGGTGGGACACATCGTAGTGCGGCCGGCATCGCAGGGCAAGAGCCGGGTCTTGTAATCGGAGAAAAACAGCGCGTTGATGGTTTCGGTCTTGCCGCGCGCGAATTCGGCGACGAACGCCAGTACCAGCCGGTCGTGCTTGACCGATTCCGCCATGTCGTACAGGCGCAGATCCTGCAGCGCGTCCGATGCGCCGGCAAGATCCAGCCAGTCGCGATAATCGGCGATGGCCGCGGCAATCTGCTCGCGCCATTGCCGGTAATCGCCGATCTGTTTTTCGAGCTGATTGATCATGCCTTATGCAAGCAACGTTTCCGGAGGACAGGGAGGGTCCAGGATTTCGACCACTTTCTGGCGCGCATGCTCGCCGTGCCTGAGCACCACCTGATTTTTGCCGACTTTAAATGATTTCCGCAGAAACTCCAATAACTTATCGTTGGCCTGGTGGTCGGCCGGCGGTGCCGCCACCTTGATCTTCAGCGCGTCGCCGTGCAGGCCAGCCACTTCGGTGCGGCTGGCATTGGGCTGGATATGCAGGTTGAGCACCAGCTTGCAGCCGTCATCCTTGAGCGCGTACCAGCTGGGACTCATCGGCGACCGCTCACAGCAGACGCTGCAGCTGAAGCTCGACGGGCGTGATGACCAGCATCAGCACCAGCTGGGCCACCAGGAACACCACCAGCGGCGACAGATCTATGCCGCTGCCGGTGCCGAAACGCCGGCGCAACGGCTTGAGCAGCGGCCGCGTCAGGCTATCCAGCACCGGCGCCGCCATGGTGTGGGGGCTGACCCAGCTCAGGATCGCCTGGATCAGCACCGCATACAGGAATATATAGACGGAAAGCCGGAGAAGCGACATCAGCACCAGGCCGATAATCGCCGCATAGGCGGCGCCGGAAGCCAGCAGGATCGGATATTCATGCAGCCACAACGTGGCGATCTGCAACAGCAGCTGCGCGACAAAAGCCAGCAGCAGCGTGGACATGTCCAGCCCGCCCAACGCCGGGACGATGCGCCGTGTCGGCCGCACGATGAAATTGGTGAAGGCTACGATGGTCTGCGAAATCGGATTATGGAACGGCGCGCCGACAAGCTGCAGGTAAAAACGCAACAACACGCAGAGCGTGAACAGCCCCAGCAGGGTATCGAGCAAAAAAATAGCGGCTTGAACGAGCATTAATTTTCCCCCAGGATGTCGCCTAGTTCGACAGAACGATGCGCGGCAGCATGAATTGCCCGCACGATATTTCCTTTCACATTGCCGGCTTCCATCGACAGTATCGCCTGCTCGGTGGTGCCTCCCCTGGATGTGACCTGCGCGCGCAAGGTGGCGAAATCGTGTTCGCTGCCGAGCGCGAGTTGCGCCGCGCCGAGAAAAGTCTGCATCGCCAGCACGCGCGTTTGCTCCGGGGCCAGGCCGAGTTCGATGCCGGCCTGCTGCATCGCTTCGAGAAAATAGAATACGTAGGCCGGGCCGCTACCGGAAATCGCGGTAACGGCATCCATCTGCGCCTCGTCTTCCAGCCATACGCAGGCCCCCACCGCGCCCAGTAATGCGCCGGCCTGCTGGCGCTGCTCGACGCTGGTGCCGGGCGCGGCATACAGCGCCGACACGCCGGCCTGCACCTGCGCCGGCGTGTTCGGCATCACCCGCACCACGGCGCGATAATTGCCCAGCCAGCGCGCGAGGTCGGAACAGCGCACGCCGGCGGCGATGGAAACCACCAGCTGCGTATCGAGCAGGCTGCCGAGAAAGATCGCGACGTCGCGCAGCTGCTGCGGCTTGACCGCAAGCACGATCACGTCCGCCCGCGCCGCGGCCGGCAGTTCGCCGGCGACGTTGATGCCGAAGTCCTCACTCAAGGCGACGCGGCGCTCGCGGTCCATTTCCACAACCACGATATCCGCCGGCGCGCAACCCCGGGAGAGCAGTCCGCTGATAATGGCCCGCGCCATGTTGCCGCCGCCGATGAATGATATTTTCATAAAGCCCTTTTAATTGCCCGACTGCCGCGAGAAAGTGGCAGCAGCTACAAACCTATTCAATCTTCCATAGCTGTTTTATTTTGCCGTTGCCCAAAAATGGCCGTCCCCAGCCGCACGATGGTCGCGCCTTCCGCGATCGCCGCCGGAAAATCGTCCGACATCCCCATCGACAGCGTATCCAGCGCCAGGCCTTCGCGTTTCAGCGCCTCCTGCAGCCCAGACAGCATTCTAAACTGCCGGTGTTGCAATGCAATGTCGTTTGTCGGCTCGGGGATCGTCATCAGGCCGCGTAGCCGGAGGCGCGGCAGCGCGGCGACGGCATGCGCCAGCGTCGGCACGGCATCGGGCGTACAGCCGCTTTTGCTGGCCTCGCCGCTGACGTTGACCTGCAGACAGACGTTGAGCGGCGGCAACCCGGTCGGGCGCGCCTCCGACAGACGCTGGGCGATTTTCAATCTATCCACCCCATGCACCCAGGCGAAATGCTCGGCAATGGGACGCGTCTTGTTGCTCTGGATGGGGCCGATGAAATGCCATTCGATCAAAAGATTAGACAACACGGCGATCTTGTCCAGCGCTTCCTGCAGATAGCTTTCGCCAAAAGCACGCTGCCCGGCCTCGAACGCGAGCCGCAACTCGTCGGCCGCATGCGTCTTGCTCACCGCCAGCAACTGCACCGATTCCGGGGCGCGCCCTGCGCTTTCAGCAGCGTCGCGGATGCGGCCCTGGATCGCTTGCATGCGCTTTGCAATTGTTGTCATAATCTGCCATCGGTCTTTAGCGTCTCTTCGCAAAATTATAACAGGGGGTTCCATGGATATTTCCGACTTGCTGGCCTTTTCGGTCAAGAACAAGGCTTCAGACCTGCACCTGTCGGCAGGCATGCCCCCGCTGATCCGCGTGCACGGCGACGTGCGCAAGATCAATGTGCCGGTGATGGACCACAGCCAGGTGCACGACATGGTGTACGACATCATGAACGACGGCCAGCGCAAGTTCTACGAAGAAAACCTGGAGTGCGACTTTTCCTTCGAAATCCCCAACCTGGCGCGCTTCCGGGTCAACGCCTTCAACCAGAACCGGGGAGCCGGTGCGGTATTCCGTACCATTCCCTCCAAGGTGCTGACGCTGGAGCAGCTCAACTGTCCGCCGATTTTCAAGGAAATCGCCCAGAACCCGCGCGGCATGGTACTGGTGACCGGGCCGACCGGTTCCGGTAAATCCACCACGCTGGCGGCAATGGTTAATTACGTCAACGAGGAAGAGTACGGCCATATCCTCACGGTGGAAGACCCGATCGAATTCGTGCACGAATCCAAGAAGTGCCTGATCAACCAGCGCGAAGTGGGGCCGCATACACTGTCGTTTGCCAACGCACTTCGCTCCGCGCTGCGTGAAGACCCGGACGTGATTCTGGTGGGGGAAATGCGCGATCTGGAAACCATTCGCTTGGCGCTGACCGCCGCCGAAACCGGCCACCTGGTGTTTGGCACGCTGCACACCAGTTCGGCGGCCAAAACCGTCGACCGTATCGTGGACGTATTCCCGGCTGCCGAAAAGGAAATGGTGCGGGCGATGCTGTCGGAATCGCTGCGCGCAGTGATCTCACAAACCCTGTGCAAGACCAAGGACGGCTCCGGCCGCGTCGCGGCGCACGAGATCATGATCGGCACGCCGGCGATCCGCAACCTGATTCGCGAAGCCAAAATCGCGCAGATGTACTCGGCGATCCAGACCGGCCAGAATATCGGCATGCAGACACTGGACCAAAACCTCACCGAACTGGTGCGCAAGAACGCCATCTCGCTGCCGGAAGCGCGCTCCAAAGCCGCCAACAAGGAAACTTTCGTCGGCTAAGACATATTAGCCGACGGCGGAGGCCGCAATGAGCACCGCTTCCCAGGGTTTCATCGACGGTTTAATCATTTAGAGGACATCCATCATGGATCAAGGCCAGGCTGAAAAATTCGTATTCGATCTGCTGCGGATGATGATCGCAAAGAACTCGTCCGACCTGTTCATCACCGCCGGCTTTCCGCCCGCGATGAAGATCGACGGCAAGATGACGCCGGTCACCAGCCAGTCGCTGACCGCGCAGCAGAGCAAGGAAATCGCGCGCTCGATCATGAACGACAAGCAGGCCAGCGAGTTCGACGCCACCAAGGAGTGCAATTTCGCGATCGCGCTGCCCGGCGTCGCGCGTTTCCGCGTCAACGCCTTCGTGCAACGTGGATCGACGGGCTTGGTGTTCCGCACCATCGCCACCAAGATTCCGAAATTCGAGGAGCTGGGGCTGCCGGAAGTGCTGAAGGAAGTCTCGATGACCAAGCGCGGCCTGGTGATCTTCGTCGGCGGCACCGGCTCCGGCAAATCGACTTCGCTGGCGGCGATGGTGGGTTACCGCAACGAAAACAGCTACGGCCACATCATTACCATCGAAGACCCGGTCGAATTCGTGCACGAGCACAAAAACTGCATCATCACCCAGCGCGAGGTCGGCGTCGATACCGACAACTGGTTCGCCGCCTTGAAAAACACGCTGCGCCAGGCGCCAGACGTGATCCTGATCGGCGAAATCCGCGACCGCGAAACGATGGACTATGCCGTTGCCTTCGCCGAAACCGGCCACTTGTGCCTTGCCACGCTGCACGCCAATAGCACCAACCAGGCGCTGGACCGCATCATCAACTTCTTCCCCGAAGAACGCCGCCAGCAATTGCTGATGGACCTCTCGCTTAACGTCAAGGCCTTCATCTCGCAACGCCTGATCCCGAAGAAGGAAAGCAAAGGACGCGTGGCGGCGATGGAAATCATGCTTAATTCGCCGTTGATCTCGGACCTGATCTTCAAGGGCGAAGTGCACGAAATCAAGGAAATCATCGCCAAATCCCGCGAACTCGGCATGCAGACTTTCGACCAGGCGCTGTTCGATCTCTACGAAGGCGGCCACATTTCCTTCGAAGACGCGCTGCGCAACGCCGATTCGGTCAACGACCTGCGCCTCAAGGTCAAGCTCTACGGCCAGGAAGCCAAAAACAAGGATCTATCGGCAGGACTGGATCATCTGGATATTGTGTAGTGCGTTAAATTATCAGACGACACTGGCGCGCTCCTGCACAAATTAAAAAATCAGGGTCAGAAACCTTATTGAATTGATCCTCTCAAATGCCTAGGCCAATCCGTATTGGCATTTCCGGGAAGATGCGCAGTCGCGCGTGACTGTGCAGAACCGTGCATAGGCCACATCATGGTGCGCGTATACCAGTATATGCCCGCAACCATTTTCCCACTCCCTCCTCCGTAATGGCGTCGTAAAGCCATTTCATATCCTGGCATGAAAATTGATAACAACTACTCGGCAACGCCGGCTTCAGCTCGATCGAGACGTTGCTTGCCATGTCGAACACGATTGAGCGGCTATCGGCAACCACCGGATTGCCCGGCAACCTAAAGGTTTGCCCGGCGGTTCCGGCAGTGCATCAGGGGAAAATCATGCAAAAGGAAGTCTTGGCGCTGTTATCCAGTTTTCTGGAAGCCATCCCTGCGCAGGTGAAAATCTGGGATAAAAAGGTGATCGATTATTTATCCGGCAACACCAGGGCGCTACAGGAGTTCAAGGCCGGCAGCAATTCGACCAAATGGGATATCTACTCCGAGACCAGGTACCAGCATTTGCATTGATGCTGCAAGCGCCGGGTGCCGGATCGCGGGCCCGGCAGATGTATAGTTACTGGCACTTGCCCAGCCGTTTCCCGGAAATTTCGCTGGCGGTTTCAACCGACGGGCCGTCGGCAACCTGCGCGCTCAGCGCCATATTGCCTTTGACCCAATCGGCACCGTACTCCACCTGGCCGGTACCGGAAAGCGGAATGTCTGTATTGCAGCGCACGTTGAAACTGAACTGGCTGCCGAAATAACGCTTGTTGGTATATTCGCAGCTACCGGTAGTTTCGGCGAACAATCGGGACGGATCCTGCGCGTCAGCCTTGGTAACGCACTGTTGGCGGGTATACGGTCCGTAATCTTTGCCTTCTACGCGCATTACGAGGCCAATTTCCCACAGTCCTTCCTGCGCATCGACGGCAAATGCAGCAAACGGTATCCCTAGCGCCAGGCATACGCCCAGCAATTGCAGATACCTTTGCAGGTAATTTCCGCAACCGTTCTTATGCCTGATGCACCACATGCCCACCGACCAGCGTCCAGCGTACTTTTCCGGCCAGTTCCAGGCCGAGGAATGGCGTATTCTTACCTTGGCTTTGCAGCGATTTGTGTTCCACTTTCCAGTATTGCTCCGGGTCGAATATGCACAGGTCGGCAGCTGCGCCTACCGTCAAATGGCCGGCATCGATGCCCAGCAGGCCTGCCGGTTCGCTGGTAATCCGGGCCAGCGCATCCGGCAGCGATGCGCCGGCTTCCTGTGCCCATTTGAGCGTCAACGGCAGCAACAGTTCCAGGCCGGTAGCGCCGGGCTCGCTTTCGGCAAATGGCGCCAGCTTGGCGTCGTCGTCCACCGGCGTATGATCGGAACAGATGGCATCGACCGTCCCGTCGGCCAACCCCTGGCGCAACGCATCGCGATCGCGCTGCGTGCGCAGAGGCGGCCGCAAATGGCAATGCGCATCGAAAAAACCGATGTCGTGCTCGGTCAGGTGCAGGTGGTTGACGGCGATGTCGCAACTCACCACCAGCCCTTGGCTTCGCGCCTGCCGCACCATTTCCAGGCCGTCGCGGGTGGAAAGGCGGCATAAATGTACGCGTGCGCCGGTTTCACGGGCCAGCGTCAGTATCGTCCCCAGCGCGATGGTCTCCGCGCTGGCGGGGATGCCCGCCAACCCCAAGCGAGCGGCTACCTCGCCGTCGTGCGCGACGCCGTTTTTGGCCAAATAGGCGTCTTCCGGGCGCAGCCAGACGGTAAAGCCGAATGTGGCGGCATACTGCATCGCGCGGCGCAGCACCAAGGTATCTGTCAGTGCGGCATCGCCATGCGAAAATCCGACGCAGCCGGCATCCGTCAATTCGCACATCTCGGTCAGGTTCCTGCCTTCGAGTTGGCGCGTCAACGCGCCCAGCGGATAGACATGCGCCAGGTTGAGCAGTTTGGCGCGGTGCTTAAGCATTTCTACCAGCCCCGGCTCGTCCAGCACCGGGTCGGTGTCCGGCGGGCAAGCCAGGCTGGTCACGCCGCCCGCGGCTGCTGCGCGCAGCTCGCTTTCCAGCGTGGCCTTGTATTCGAAACCCGGCTCGCGCAGCCGCGCGGACAAATCCACCAGCCCGGGACAGACGATGTGACCGGTGGCATCCATGGTCTGGCTGGCATGAAAATCGGCCATATCAGCCGGCACCCCGCCGATGCCGACCACCTTGCCGGCCGCAATGAAAATGTCGCGCACGGCGTCGATGCCGTTCCTGGGGTCGATCAGGCGGCCGTTCTTGATATGGATTTTCATTCTGGTTTTTTCATTCCGTATTGCCGGCAAGTATGCTCATCACGGCCATGCGCACCGCGATGCCGTAGGTGACCTGCGGCAGGATCACCGATTGTGCGCCGTCGGCTACCGCGGAGTCGATTTCCACGCCGCGGTTCATCGGCCCCGGATGCATGACGATCGCATCCGGCCGGGCCAGCGCCAGCTTCTCGGGCGTGAGGCCGAAACATTTGAAATATTCCTGCGCGGAGGGCAGCAACGCCCCGTTCATGCGCTCGTTCTGCAGCCGCAGCATCATCACCACGTCGACATCCTTGAGGCCGGCACGCATGTCGTGGTAAACCTGCACCCCCAGCCGCTCGACATCCTGCGGCAGCAAGGTCTGCGGCCCGATCACGCGCACTTCCGGCACGCCTAGCGTGGTCAGCGCATGGATTTCGGAACGCGCTACGCGCGAATGCAGCACGTCGCCGACGATCGCCACGCGCAGGTTGTGCATCTCGGGCTTGTAGCGACGTATCGTGAACACGTCCAGCAGCCCCTGGGTGGGATGCGCGTGGCGGCCGTCGCCGGCGTTGATCACATGGATGTGCGGCGCCACATGGCGCGCGATGAGATGCGCGGCACCGGACTGCGAGTGGCGTACCACGAACATATCGGCGTGCATCGCGATGAGGTTATCGACGGTGTCAAGTATGGTTTCGCCCTTGGACTGCGACGAGGTATTGACGTTGAGGTTGATCACGTCTGCGGACAGCCGCTTGGCTGCAATTTCGAAGGTGGTGCGGGTGCGCGTGCTATTCTCGAAGAAGATGTTGCACACCGTCTTGCCGCGCAGCAGCGGCACTTTCTTGACCTCGCGTTCGGCAACGCCGACGAAGGATTCCGCAGTATCGAGAATATGGTTGAGGATGGCTCTCGGCAACCCTTCGATCGAGAGCAGGTGTTTCAGTTCGCCGTTTTTGGTGAGTTGCGGATTGTTCATGCGCCCTCGTACAGTTTAAGACTCAGTTTGCCGCCTTCGTCGCGCAGCAGTTGCAGGTTTTGTTGCGGTGTCAGCGGCAAGCACGCGCCTACGACCTGCGCTTCTATCGGCAATTCGCGCCCTCCCCTGTCGACCAGCACCGCCAACGTGACACGGGCCGGACGGCCGTAATCGTACAGCTCGTTCATCGCCGCGCGTATCGTGCGGCCGGTATACAGCACGTCATCCACCAGCACGATATGCCGGTTTTCGACATCGAAGGGGATATGCGACGGCTTGATCTGCGGATGCAGCCCGATGCGGCTGAAATCGTCGCGATAGAGGGAAATATCCAGCATGCCCAGGGCGACGTCCGCGCCGCACAGGTCACGGATGCGCTGCGCCAGCCAGGCGCCGCCGCTGTGGATACCGACCAGCGCCGCACCGTCATCGAGCAGGGGGCGGATCTGCTCGGCCAGGGTGCCGGCCAGCTGTTCAGCGTCAGGTAGCTGCATAAGAGGCCTGGCCATCAAAAAAGGATTGCAGAATGCGTTGCGCCGCCACCTGGTCCAGCATGGCTTTCTGGTTGCGGCCGCGGATGCCGATCTCGTTGAGCGTCTGGCTGGCTTCGGCCGAACTCAGGCGCTCGTCCACCATCACCGTGGGCAGGCCGAAGCGGCCTTCCAGCCTGCGGGCGAACTTGCGTGACAACCTGGTCAACTCGTGCTCGCCGCCATCCAGGTACAGCGGCAAGCCGACCACCAGTTGCGACGGCTGCCATTCATTGATCAGCGCGGCTATCGCGGCAAAACGGATGTCGTTGCTTTCACCGGAAACGGTCTGCAAGGGATGGGCGATGCCGACGGTGATGTCGCCGACAGCGACACCGATGCGTTTTTCTCCGAAGTCGAAAGCTAGCACGGCGCCATTCAACTCGGCATGCGGCGAGCGCCGTTCCGGGAGAAGCAAGCCGCGTCAGGCATGGCCCGCCTGTTCCGATAGCGTGGCGAAATCGACGCCCAGCAGGCTCATCGCCGCGACCAGTTTTTCTTCGGCGGGCAGATCGAACAGGATGTCGTCCGCCGCCTGAACCGTCAGCCAGGCATTCTGCGAAATTTCCTGCTCCAGCTGGCCCGGCGACCAGCCGGTGTAACCCAGGCTGACCAGCAGCTTGTTCGGCCCTTCGCCGCGGGCGACCGCTTCCAGCACGTCCTTGGAGGTAGTAAGCGCAGTATCACCGGTAACGGCGATAGTAGATTGCCATTGCCCTATCGGCTGGTGCAGCACGAAGCCGCGGTCGACCTGTACCGGCCCGCCGAAATGCACCGGAGTCCCGCCCAGGGTCTTGTTTTCGAGGTCTATACTGATCTGCTCGAACAGGTCGTCGAGCTTCATGTCGATGGGACGATTGATGACGATGCCGAGCGCGCCGTTTTCGTTGTGCTCGCAGACGTAGGCGACGGACTTGGCAAAATTGGGATCCTCCATGGCGGGCATGGCGATCAGAAAATGTCCGGTAAGGTTGACGTTTTCCATACTTTCATTATCCCATTTGTAGCTCAGAAACTGTTAAATAAAGTGTCGCGAGAAAGGCCAGAGCAAGGTGCATGCCACACAGAAACCGAAACGCATTGAAGCACATGAGGATTTCGAGTGGCCGCGACATACAATCACACCCCATGCCGCAGATGGCCTCCGCAGTAATCTTTGAAACAGTTTCTCACCTTTCCAGATAGCCCGAAACCTCCAGTCCGAAGCCCGCCATGCTCGGCATTTTGCGCGGCACCGCAAGCAGGCGCATTTTCCTGACTCCCACATCCAGCAGAATCTGCGAGCCGATGCCGTAGTCGCGCAGTTCCTGCTTGGCACGCACCGGTTCGTCGGCA